>DATKAT010000053.1:0-8947 GCA_035514675.1 Acidobacteriota bacterium
TGGGCCCTCCGCATGAAACAGAGGATCGGTTTGCCTGCTGCGAACCCGGCGATCGAACCGTCAATAAGGGACTCCCCGCCTCTTAGCCCGCATTTCTCACACTGGTTCGTAGCGAGGCGACGAAGAGCGGCGCGGATGCAAGGCGCGCGACGAAGGCCCCCGCAGTCGTACTCGTGCAGTACGTCGAGGAGGCCGAGGAGCGGCAACGCAGCAGGCGCGTCGTTATCCGTCGACGCAGTAGAAGCAGTGTGAGAAATGCGGGTTAGTCCTTGGATGCCTGGATGCTCGGCGACCTGCACCGTTACAACCGTCCAGGATTGGGCAACCGTTGGCCCGACAATATGGGTCCGGACGCCCTCTCCAACCGACGAGCGGTACAATTCCGAACTTCTCAGGGAAGCGTTTTCTTGTTAGCCCGGATCTTGCACGCGGGTCCGTCGCAGGATCTGCGCGCAAGATCCGGGTTAGAGGCGGGGGAAGCGAGAATCCAGCAGACGCAATCCGGCCGGGCTCGGAGAGCTACCCTTCCAGTTCGGCCAACCGCACCGGCCGCCCGCTTTCTGCCGAAAGGTCGGCGGCGAACGCGGCCCGGTGGGTTTCGAATGCGGTATCGAAGTCTGTCAGCGGCATCGGATTGCCTTTTGAGATGCTGTCGACAAACGCCTGAAACTGGGGCAGGTAGGGGTGGTCGGCCACGTCCCCGGAGTCGACCGGAGGCGCGGAGATCGAACTCCACCTGTTCTTGTCCAGTCCTTCTAGTCGATCGCTGTGGAATCGGTTGTCCAGAATGGAGCCCTCGCTTCCGATCAGGTGAATGCGAAAATAGTAGGGCTGCAGACAATCGATCACCGACGCCACTTTGCCGACCCTTCCATTCTGAAATTTCAAGATCGTTACCGACGCAGTGTCATATTCGTAGGAGGAAAAGATCGGACTTTCAGAGCGAGTGCTGTAGCAGGCGACCTCTTCCACCGGGCTGCCCATGTACCAGAGCAGCAGATCAAGCGCGTGGCAACCGGCGGTCAGCAGGCTGCTGCCGCCGAATTCCTTCCTAACGTTCCATTCGAACTGTCCATACCAGGGTCCGATTCCGTGGTAATAGTCGATTTCGCCGAAGTGGATTTCGCCCATCAGGCCTTGATCCAGCATCGAGCGGATAGCCGTCGCATGGCGGCTGAAGCGTACTTCGAAGCAGACGCAGGCGGAGACGCCGGCCTTGCGAATGGCGGATCGTATTTCAAGAGCGTCATGGAAGTTCAAGGCGATGGGTTTTTCAATGATCAGGTGCTTGCCTGCGCGAGCCGCAGCTACCGCCTGCTTCGCGTGAAGCGAATGCGGCGTGCAGATGTCGACGATGTCTACCGACGGATCTTGGAGCATATCTTCCAGGCTCTGGTACGGCTTGATGGCAATCCCGTAGTCCCGCTCCAACTGCAGCGGATCGAGTTGCCGCCGTGAGCAGACCGCCGTCACGCCGGCGCCCTGCACGCTCTTGAAGGCCTCGATATGGGCGCCCGCCACCCACCCGAGCCCGATGATTCCTACATTCAATCTCTTCATCGCCCGTTCGCCTCAGATTCGTCCGTTGTCTGGATTCGGTCCAAGCGGCGCGGCTTCTCGTCCGCCGACCGCGGACTCCATAACTACAACGGGTTTGCGGTAAGTGCAAGTCCCGGCGCTGGACCGGAAGCCTCGACTCCTTCGCCGGTTTGAGCGCCGGGCTTCGAGGTGATATTTTCCTTTACGGAAGGATTCCAAGGGAACGAGCGGTGCAGAACAAAGACGGAATCGATCGGACGAATTCGCGCGTCCCGCTTCTGCAGATGCGGGGAATCACGAAGACCTTTCCCGGAGTGCGGGCGCTGGACGGGGTCGACCTGGAGGTCGGTCGCGGCGAGATCGTTGCGCTGGTCGGCGAAAACGGAGCCGGCAAGTCGACTCTGCTGAATATTCTCGGGGGCGTGCATCAACCGGACTCGGGACGGATTCTCATGGACGGCCGGGAGGTCGCGATCGGTTCAGTTTCCGAGGCCATTCGGCTGGGAATCGGCTTCATCCACCAGGAACTCAACCTGCTCGAGAATCTGGACATCGCCGGAAACATCTTCCTAGGTCGAGAGACGACGAGGGGAGGATTCGTAAAGCTGCTCGACCGAGAGGAAATGGAGCGTCAGTCGAGCGGCTGGTTGGAAAAGGTCGGCTTGCGGTTGCATCCAGCCACGTCACTGAATCGACTCTCCATGGGCCAGAAGCAGATGGTGGAAATCGCCAAGGCGCTTTCGCAGCAGGCTCGCATTTTGATCATGGACGAACCAACCTCCAGCCTGACGGTCGCCGAGACGAATCGTCTGCTGGCCCTGGCGGAGGAGTTGAGGGCGCGGGGCGTGGCGGTGGTGTACGTCTCGCACCGGCTGGGCGAAGTGGAGCGAATCGCGGAACGCGCGTTCGTTCTTCGGGACGGCTCCTGCGTCGGGACTCTCGAGGGCGCCTCGATCACCCACGATCGGATGGTGAGTCTGATGGTCGGCAGGAAATTGCAGGTCCCTTCCGGAGTTTCCCGGAGCAGGCGCGGCCAACCCCTTTTACGGATTTCAAATCTGCGAACCCGGAGCCGCCCCGAAGTTTCTGTCGAACTGACTCTGCATACCGGCGAGATTCTGGGCCTTGCGGGTCTGATCGGCTCCGGACGGACGGATTTGGCGCGTGCGATTTTTGGCATCGAGTCGGCTCTTTCCGGCGAGGTCCGGCTGAGGGGTGAAAAATTGCAGATCCGACATCCGGTCGACGCGGTGAGGGCGGGTCTCTATCTGGTGCCGGAAGACCGACGAGACGTGGGCTTGGTGCTGCCTCTGTCCGTTCGAGAGAACCTGTCGCTGCCGAACCTGAAGAGCCTGTCCCGCCACGGGCTGGTCCGGTTAGAACGAGAAAGTCGATACGGGCTGGAGCTGTGTCGAAGACTCAACGTGAGGCGCTCTTCGCTGGAAGGAAGGGCGGCCGTGCTGAGCGGGGGAAACCAGCAGAAGATCGCGTTGGCGAAGTGGCTCGGCCGGGATCCCCAAGTGCTGATTCTGGACGAGCCGACGCGAGGCGTAGACGTGGGTGCGCGATCCGAAATCTACCGGCTGGCCCGCGAGCTGGTCGAGCGAGGCCTGGGCGTGCTCTGGATCGGGAGCGAGATGGAGGAATTGATTCGCATTTGCGACCGCATCGCAGTGATGCATGAAGGGGTCATCAGCGGCTGTCTCGAGCCGGAGGAATTTTGCGAGGAGAAGATTCTGCGCCTGGCGGTCGGACCCGCACGTCGGAGCTCGCCGCCGCAGCCTCCTGCGGAGTTCCTATCGTGATGAAGCGGGAATGGGGAATCCTGGCCCTGCTGATCGTTCTGTGCGCGCTGGTGACGTTGTTGAACCCTCGATTTCTGGGGGCGGCGAATCTGCAGAATATGGCCCGTCTGACCGGGATGTATGGAATTTTCAGCATCGGAGTGGGCGTGGTCATCATCACCGGGGGCATCGACCTGTCGGTCGGCTCGATCTTCGCCCTGTTGGGCATTGTACTCGCCATTTCCCTGACCGAATGGGGCCTCCCGTGGCCTTTCGCCGTGCTTCTGGTGCTGTCGGGGGCGGTTGCGCTGGGGCTGTTCCACGGGGCGCTGGTGACCAGACTGCGCATTCAGCCGTTCATCGCGACGCTGTGCGGACTGCTTCTTTATCGCGGGATGGCCCGCTTCATCGCCAATGACGAGTCGAAAGGATTTGGAGCCGAAGGATTTGAAACTCTGCGTTTTCTGGCCACCGGAACGGTGTTTGGAATTCCGATGCCACTGATTCTGCTGCTGGCGATCGCTGCAGTCGCATGGGTGGTTCTGGAGCGCTCCGTCTATGGAAGGTATCTGTACGCTGTCGGGCACAATCGGGAGGCGGCTCGTTACTCGGGAATTCGAACGAACCGGGTCGTAGCCGGCGCCTACGTCGTCTCTTCGTTTCTGGCCGGCGTGTCGGCGATACTCCTGGCGTTTTACACCAATTCGATTTCGCCGTCGACTCACGGTAGCTTTTACGAACTGTATGGAATCGCCGCCGCCGTATTGGGGGGGTGCAGTCTACGGGGAGGCGAAGGTTCGGTGGCGGGCATCCTCGTCGGCGCAGCGCTGCTGCAGGTTCTTCAGAATCTGGTCAATCTGCTGGGGATTCCCAGCTCTCTGAATTTCGCAGTGATGGGAGGCGTCATTCTGATTGGAGTGGCTTTGGACAGCATTCTGAAGCGAAGGCGCGAGTTGCGCGCCAGGGAAATCGAGCTGGCGGGATGACTCGCGCCGGGAGCAGTGATTCGATCGTGAAGACGACATGGGAACAGCGATGGCATCCTTTGCGCGAAGAGTGGGTCATCATCGCAGCGCATCGGCAAGACCGCCCATGGGTCGGCGCGCAGGTGGAAGGCGCCGTCCAGAAGGCGCCCGAGTACGATCCGGATTGCTTTCTTTGCCCCGGAAATCTTCGCATCAGCGGGGAGCGCAACCCCGCCTATTCTGCGGCCTTCGTCTTCGACAACGACCATCCGTGCGTGGGAGGCCAGGCGCCCGACCCGGCTCCCCCTCCAGGGATCTATCGAAACCGGCCCGCGCACGGGGCGGCGCGCGTGGCCTGCTACACGCCCAGCCACAATGAAAGTTTGGCCCAATTGCCGGCGGACCGGATCGCTCACCTGCTCTCGGTCCTGCGCGATCAGACCGTCGAACTGAGTCGCCTTCCAGGGATCTCGCACGTTCTGATTTTTGAGAACAAGGGCGAAGTGGTCGGCGTCTCGAATCCCCACCCTCACTGTCAGATCTACGCCACGAACTTCGTTTTCAAGACCATCGAAACGGAAGCCCGAGTCAGCGAGCGGCACTGGAGGCGAAACGGGAGGACTCTGATGCAATCGATATTGGATGCGGAATTCGAAGACGGCCGGCGGATCATTTGCGAGAATCGCAGCGCCGTTGCCTTTTTACCGTATTTCGCACGATACGCGTACGAAGTCTTCGTCGCTCCTGTAAAATCCCATCCTTCGCTGGCTAGCGTCGGCGACGGCGAACTGTCCGACCTGGCCGTCGCCTTGAAGGACACGCTGGTTCGTTTCGATAATTTGTGGAGGATGCCCTTTCCATACGTCATGACTTTCCATCAGGCGCCGATCGGAGAAGGGAGCGATCGGGGATTTCACTTCCACATCGAGCTTCATCCCCCCTTGCGCAAACCCGGCCTTCTGAAGTTTCTGGCCGGACCGGAAATCGGCGGAGGGAACTTCTTGAGCGACACCAGCCCGGAAGAGAAAGCCGCAGAATTGAAACGGCAATCCCAAGTCCACTATTTGCAGAAGGAGGGCGGGCGTTGAAATTCGATCCGTCCCCTTTGCTCCCCTGTATTCTGCGGCTGCATCAGCGGATTCGCGAAGTCGTCTTAAATGCCTGCGAACAGAAGGCAGGCGAAGACCTGAGCGAAGTGGACCGCGAAGCCTCAGGGGATACGGTGTATGCGATCGATGCGCTTAGCGAGGAAGTCCTGATCCAGTCTCTCGAAGAGGAAGCGGCCGCCCGATACCCGCTGGTGCTGGTGGCCGAAGGGCTGTCCGGGGGTCCTATCGTCTTGCCCAGAGGGGCCGAGGAACAGGAAGCTCGGTGGCGGATCATCGTAGATCCGATCGATGGCACCCGCGGCCTGATGTATCAGAAAAGGAGCGCCTGGATTCTGACGGGGGCGGCTCCGAACCGCGGGCCCCACACCAGTCTGCAGGATATCGTTCTGGCCGTTCAGACGGAAATTCCGTTGGTCAAGCAGCATTTGTGCGATGTCCTGTGGTGCGAGGCGGGAGGGTCTGTGCAGGCGGTCAGGCACAACCGTCTGACCGGAGAAAGCGGGCCGCTTTTCATCCGGCCGTCGCGGGCGACCAGCATCGAGCACGGGTTCGCCACCGTAAGCCGATTCTTTCCCGGCGTCCGTGAAATGCTGGCGGCCATCGACGAGGAGATCGTACTGGGCGCGCTGGGTCCCGTGAAACCTGGAAAGGCTCATTGCTTTGAAGACCAGTACATCTCAACGGGAGGGCAACTCTACGAGTTGATGATCGGCCACGACCGCTTCATCGCCGACCTGCGACCTTTGATGGAAACGGTCCTGAGCGAACGCGGCATGAGCCTTGGGATCTGCTGCCATCCCTACGATCTTTGCACTGAGTTGATCGCCCGCCAGGCGGGCGTGATCGTCGTCGACCCCGCAGGTCGCCGGATCGACGCGCCTCTTTCGGTGGAACCGAATTTATCCTGGGTGGGCTACTGCAATCAGGCGATTCGAGACCAGGTGGAGCCCCTGTTGCAGCGCGCGCTGGCTCGCCATACCGGTTGGCAGGCCGCCGGAAACCCGAATCCTTGGGAAGCGTAACAGCCGATGTCTGAAATCGTTCAAGGGGCCATTGGAAAGTTTCCCGATCTCGCGGAATTTCTAAAGGACGTCGCATCGGCATTGGGCGAGGGCTCGCGGGCCTTTTTCGAGCCGGGGCGGAGCATCGCGATCGCGAGGGCTCCCGGCCGCCTGGATGTGATGGGCGGATTCGCCGATTATTCCGGCGCGCTGGTTCTGCAGCTTCCCTTAGCCGAAGCCGCGTTTGCGGCCGTGCAGACTCGAAGCGAACCGACCGTGGAAATTCTGAGCCTGCGCCAAGACGGAAGGAGGTCTCGATTCCGATTCGATCTGTCGGCTCTCCCTGAAAACCGCAGCGAAGTTTCCTACGAACGGGCCCGGGAATTCTTTCGAGAGCGAGAGCAGGACCGCTGGGCGGCCTACGTCGGCGGCTCATATTTCGTTTTGCGAAGAGAGCTGGGGGCACGGTATGTCGGCGGCGCCCGGATTCTGATTGGCTCTGCAGTTCCGGAGGGAAGCGGGGTCAGTTCCTCAGCCGCGCTGGAAGTGGCAAGCATGCGGGCGATCGCCGCCGCGCACCAAGTGCCGCTGACGCCTGAGCAATTGGCCCTTTTTTCCCAGAAGCTGGAGAACCGGGTGGTGGGAGCCCCCTGCGGCGCGATGGATCAGATGACGGCCGTCTTCGGGCAAACGGGACGGTTGCTGGCGCTTTTGTGCCAACCGGCCCGACTGGAAGGGGCGTTGCCGATTCCCGACGGCCTGCGCTTCTGGGGAATCGATTCGGGCGTTCGACATCAGGTGTCTGGAGAGGATTACGGAAGGGTTCGAGCGGCCGCCTTCATGGGTCGCCGCATTCTGGCGGAGCAGGCGGCGATCGAACAGAACGGTCGAGAAAGTGGGAAGGAAGGGAACGCGAAAGCCCCGTTGGGCGGATATCTTGCCAACATTTCCCCTTCGGAATTTCTCTCAGGGCTGAGCGACTCTCTGCCGGAAGAAATCTCCGGAAAGGCCTTTCTCCAACGCTACGGAGAGACCGGAGATCCGATGACCCAAGTCGACGCCGATCAGATCTACGCGGTCAGAGCGGCCGCGGCTCATCCTGTCAACGAACACTTTCGCGTTCGGCTCTTCCGTTCCCTGTTCCGGGGAGAATTGAACGAAGACCGCCTTCGGCTTCTGGGCGAGCTGATGCTGCAATCCCATGCCGGGTATTCAGCCTGCGGCCTGGGATCGGAGCAAACCGATCTGTTGGTCGATCTGGTGCGCGAACTGGGGCCGGAAAGAGGTCTGTACGGCGCCAAGGTCACGGGAGGCGGGAGCGGCGGAGCGGTGGCCGTCCTTTCAGCCGGCGACGCGCAGGCCGCGGTTTTCGAAATCGCCGCCCGGTACAGCGAAAAAACGGGAAAGCCGGCGCGGATCTTCGCCGATTCATCTTCGGGCGCGGTGGATTTTGGAATCGAACGCACGATTCTCAGCGATTGATACGGAACGAATCCGATCCGCGGGCCGGCGGAGTTGGAGCCGATGACGGCCTTTCCTTTTAGAACGGCCCTTTGCTCGGTATCCTGAAAGGCGAGCATCTGGACCGCAATTGGCAGGGAGCGATCTGATGAAAGTGACTGATTTGTTCTGGCTGACTTTTCTGTCGGCCGCAATGTTAGGGGCCGGTTGCTCCGGCTCCGAAAAGACCGAAGAAGCCACTCTGGCGTTTTTGACCAACAACGCAGCCGATTTCTGGACCATTGCGCGCCGCGGATGCGAGCAGGCCGATTTGGAGCTGCCCGGAATTCGCGTCGAGTTCCGGATTCCGGCCGACGGAACCGCGGCCGAGCAGAGGCGGATCGTCGACGACCTGCTGGCCAAGGGCGTTGACGGAATCGCGATCAGTCCGGTCGATCCGGCCAACCAGGCGCCGATGCTGAATCAGGCCGCTCGCCAGGCCGTTGTTGTCACGCACGACAGCGACGCGCCTGAAAGCGATCGGCTCTTCTATGTCGGAACCGACAACGTGCAGGCCGGGCGGCAGGCCGGCGAACTGATTCGTCAGGCCCTTCCCGACGGCGGCGAAATCATGCTCTTCGTGGGAAACCTCGACGCGCAGAACGCCAGGGAACGATACCGAGGGATCCAGCAGGCGCTCGAGGGCTCGAACATTCGCATTCTGGACGTCAGAACCGATGACACCGATCGAGTGCGGGCGAAAGCGAACGTGCTGGACGCGCTGGTCAATGATCCCGAAATCGACGGCCTGGTCGGTCTGTGGAGCTACAACGGCCCCGCGATTCTCAACGCCGTTCAAGAGTCGGGAAAAATCGGCCAGGTGCAGATCGTGTGCTTTGACGAAGAGGATGAAACGCTGGCGGGAATCAAACAGGGCGCCATCTTCGCAACCGTCGTCCAGCAGCCGTACGAATTCGGCTACCAGGCCATTCGATTGATGGCTCGAATCCTCGAAGGGGACCGGTCCTTTATTCCCGATGACGGCAGGATCTTCATCCCGACCCTGGTGGTCGACCGTGAGAACGTCGACGAATTCATCGAGCGGATCC
>DATKAT010000054.1:0-7245 GCA_035514675.1 Acidobacteriota bacterium
AAATCTGGGAGACGGAACCTTCGCGGACGTCGGCGAGTGGGCGGGAAAGGCGTTTCAGAAACTGGAGGTGAGCCGCGGGACCGCTTTCGGCGACGTTGACAACAACGGCGCCATGGACGTCCTGGTGACTGCCAACAACGGCCCCGCCCGCCTGCTGCTGAATCGTGTCGAGACTGAAAACCATTGGATCGGGCTGAATCTGATCAGCCGTCACGGGGGGCGGGCGCCGCTGGGAGCGCGCGTGCGGATCAAACTGCCGTCAGGAAGGAGCCTGTGGCGAACAGTCCGGACCGACGGGAGTTACCTTTCCGCCAGCGACGGCAGACTGCTAGTCGGATTGGGCGGCGAAGACGAAATTGAGACGGTCAGGGTGTTCTGGCCTGGGGGTGAGGCGGAGGCGTTTTCAGAAGTTTCATCCGGCCGCTACAATGAGTTAGTTCAAGGCGAGGGCGAAACGGCGAGATGATTTCGAGCCCGCTGCGGACCAAATGCAGAACCTGGAACGACTCGATTCGAGTTTTTGCCGGTTGGCCAGCGCTTCTCTTTACTTTCCTTTCGCTTCCAGTCCTCGCTCAAGAAAAAGGTCCGCCACTTCGACCGCTCCCCTCGCTTCGACTGGAAGGGCTGGAAATTGCGGTTCAGGAGCAGTTGCGGGCCGTAAGAGACGAACTGCAGGCCATTCGCACGGATCCGGCCGCCACAAAGAGTCAGCTGGCGGAGGCGTACGGCGGCCTTGGACAATTGCTGCATGCCTACGTAATGTTTGATGCGGCCGAGGATTGTTATTACAACGCGCGAGAGTTGGCGCCCGGCGAATTTCGGTGGAATTACTATCTGGGCGTGGTTCTGGAGCGGCAGGGACACTGGAACGAAGCGAGCGAGGCGTTGCTTGCGGCTCTTTCTATTCGACCCGAATCGATTCCCGTTCTGGTACGGCTTGGAGAAAGCTTTCTGCAGATAGGCGACCTGCAGCGGGCGGAAGAATACTACTCCAAAGCCGTCTCGCTCGAAAGCTCCGCTGCAGCGGCTCACTTCGGGCTCGGCCAGGTCAAGATATTGGAGCGGAAGTATGCTGCTGCGGTCGATCACTTGGAAGCCGCCCTGGCGCATGCTCCGCAAGCCAATTTGATCCATTACTCGCTGGGAATGGCCTATCGCGGCGCCGGCGACATGGAAAACGCCCAACGCCATCTGAGCCGCCGCGGCTCCGTCGGGGTGGGTCCCGCCGATCCCTTGATCGATGAATTGCATCAACTCGCAGCGGGGGAAATCGTCGCGAATCTCAGGGGTCACCGGGCGTTTAACGCCAGGAGGTACCAGGACGCTGTCAACGAGTTCCGCCGCGCAGTGACGGCTGCGCCGGAAAGCTCAAGGGCTCGCACTAATCTGGCCGCATCCCTGGCGGAGGTCGGTCGCATGGACGAAGCCATGGTGGAGTTTCGCAATGCAATCGAGCTCAATCCCGCAGGCGCGGAAACCGCGCGATTTAATCTGGCGCGGCTGCTGATGTATGCGGGACGCGCGGCCGAGGCGATTCCGCTGCTGCAGTTCGTCGTTTCCCGCCGGCCTTCGGACCGCTCAGCCAGACTCGAGCTGGCTCGGGCGTGGGGGTTGGCGGGAGACTTCGATTCGGCGCTGGAAGTGTTGAAACCCGCAATCGTCGCTCAGTCGTCAGACGCAGAAAGCGCGCTGCTGGAGGTCGATTTGTTGATGCAGATGGGGCGGGAGAAAACGGCCCGGGAGCGGCTGGAGACTCTTCGGGAAAAGCTGCCGCACGATCTGCGAGTCCTGCAGCGGCTCGTTCGTCTGCTGACCGCCGCTTCGGATCCTGAGGTCCGAGAGCCCGCACTTTCCCTGGAATTGGCCCGCCAGGCATTTGAAGCCTCTCCAACTCTCGAGAACGCGGAGGCGATTTTTTTCGTCCACCTGGCGCTGGGCGACTGTCCTGCGGCCCACGGCTGGCTAAGCGACGTTCTGGATCGGGACCCGCCTGCGGCGGTTCGTTCGCGGCTCCAGAAGCTGCTGCTCGCCCTGCAACAGCATCCCCGCTGCCGAGAACCGGAGCAGCAATAAAGACGCTAGCCCGAATTTTGCACGCAGATCCTGCTGCGATGCCGGATAGCGACGCGTCTGCCGCGTTGCCGCTCCTTAGCCTCCTCGACGTACTGCACGAGTACGACTGCGCGGGCCTTCGTCGCGCGCCTTGTAACCGTTCCGCGACGGACCCGTGTGAGAAATGCGGACTAAGCTGAGTGCTGGCTGCTGAAATCTTGAATCCTGAATTCACGCCCATTCCTCACAGGTCGCGGGGAAGCAATTGAAAGGGCAGGCCTTCGGAACCGGGGAGCACGCGAAAACGCTTTTCATCGAGCGTCAAGAGGCGGTTCAGACGGCGGCGTCGGTCTCCATAAAGAAGTATCCGGCGAGGTGCTGGATCAGGAAGTGGCCTTCCTCGATTCTCCCCATGTGTCCGGATTCGACGAAAATGGCCGTCTGCGCCGAAGTCCCCAGCTTTCCACCCGGGCGACCCGTGACGCCTACCGTTTTCAGCCCGTTCTCGTTGGCCCACTGGATCGCCTGCAGGACGTTCGGAGAATTGCCGCTGCCGCTAAAGGCGATCAGTACGTCCTTGGGATTTGCGTAATTCTTCAACTGCTCGACGAAAATTTCCGAATAGTCCAGATCGTTGGCCAGCGCGGTCATCCAGGCGATGTTATCGGTGAGAGCCAAAATGCGGAACCGTTGGTTCCGACCGATGGACGCCCCTTTGCCCAGATCGTTTGCCAGGTGGGAGGCGGTCGAAGCGCTTCCGCCGTTTCCACAGGTGAAGATCTGTCGACCGGCCCGGCGGGCTTCATCCAGGATTTCAATCAGGGCCGCAACGTCTGAGTCGGGAATCTCCCGGATGACTTCGAGAGCCTTTTCCTTGTACTCTTGAATGAATTGGAGCGATTCGCGTTTCACCATGGCTCCTCATGCGATGCAAGCTGGTTCCGCCCGGTTGGGCAGACTTCCAGCCGGCTGAAAAGATCATCCCGTCCGGGGCCCATCCTGACGCAAAAAGGGGCCCCTCGCCGCAGGCGCGTTCTAGCGGCCCATTTCGCGACAGGTGAGACGCCCATGTTACCCTTCATTTACAAACAGAGCCTGCCTCATGAATTCGATGATCTTTTGTGCGTTCTCTTCGGGAGAAAACTGGACCGTATCGAGGATGATCTCGGCGCTCTGCGGTTCTTCATAAGGGTCGTCGACGCCTGTAAACGCCTTGATTTCGCCGCGCCGCGCCTTGGCGTACATTCCTTTGACGTCGCGCTGTTCGCACACCTCCAGAGGAGTATCGACGAAGATCTCGATGAAATTGTCGGAGCCGACCATATTGCGGGCGTCGTTGCGAGTCGCACGGTAGGGCGATACGGCTGCGCAGATGACGGTGCCGCCGTGCCGGACTAGCTCCGCCGCCACAAATCCGATCCGTCGGATGTTAATGTCGCGGTCTTCCTTGCTGAATCCAAGACCCTTGGACAGATGCGTGCGCACGACATCCCCGTCGAGAATCGTTACCTGGCGGCCCCGCTCCATCAGCAGGGTCGCCAACACTTCGGCCGTCGTCGACTTGCCCGAGCCGCTCAGGCCGGTAAACCAGATGCAGACGCCCTGACGAAACCGGGGAGGATGAATCTGAGCAAGAATGTCGGCGACTTCCTTGCGCGTGAACCATTCCGGCAGGGGGACGCCTGCGTACAGGTACTGCTCCCGCACCTGGGTGCCGGAGATGTCGGCGGTTTCAATGCCCTGAGGGACTTTTGAGACCTCCTCATACCGTTGCTCACCCGGAAGGTATACCAAGGCGCGAAATGGAATCACGCCGACTCCTAATTCGGAGCTGTGCCGTCGAACCAGATCCTGAGCGTCGTAAGGACCGTAAAACGGCCGCCCCTTCGAGTCGTTCCCGGGGCTGGCGTGATCTCGGCCCACGATCAGATAGTTTGCTCCGAAATTTCGACGGATGACGGCGTGCCACAGAGCTTCACGCGGACCGGCCATACGCATCGCCAGCGGCAGGAGCGCCAAAAGAATCCGGTTCGGCTCGAAATACTTCGAAGCCAGGGCGCGGTAGGTGCGCACTCGAGTGTAGTGATCGACGTCTCCGGGCTTGGTCATGCCAACTACCGGGTGCAGAAGCAGCGTTCCGCCCACCTCTTCGATGGCTCGCTTGGTCAATTCTTCGTGAACCCGATGCAAAGGATTGCGAGTCTGAAACGCAACGACGTTGGACTGGCCAAGCGACTGCAGCTGTTGCCGCGTCTCAGCAGGGGTCAAACGAAGATCTTTGAAATCGTGATGGGCGGGCGGTTGGAGAACTCTTAGCTTTCCAGAGACGTTCCGTCTTCCCCAGCGGGTCATCTCGGAAACCAGAGGATGACGGGGATCAATCGTCCCGAAGATCTTCAGGGACGCTTCCCGATGATCCCATTCATAAATCTCTTCAACCGTCACCACCCCGAGGAGATTGTTTTTTGAATCCCGCAATGCGAGATCCCTATCGAGTGAAATCGGAGCGGCCTCTTCCACCGGAAGAGTCACGGGAACCGGAAACAGAGGGCCGGAGGCCAGACGCATCTCCTCCAGAATGCGCTCGTAATCGTTCCGGGAGACGAATCGGTCCAGAGGAGAGAACGCTCCGCACCCCAACAGCTCTAGATCGCAGAGGCTGCGGGAGGAAATTTGAATCGAAGGGAGACCGTTCGCGTATGCTTTGAACTCCTCGCGTTCAGCTTCGGGCACCAGCAGGTCCACCAGTTCGTCGCCGTACGGACGGATCAATTCAACCTTGGCTCCTGTTTTCATCGTAGCCACATAGCTTAGCACGGAAACCGGATTTGCAAGCCGAAGCGACGCATCGCCGTGGGACCGGCATCTCGCCGGTCATTTCCAATCGCGGGCTGGAAGCCCGCGCCACGCCGTCGCCGGGATGCCGGCTCCACGGCGGTTCAATCGGTCGAAACTTCGCTGGCCCAGGACTGGTTTTCCCGATACCAGGCGACCAGGGAAGCCACTCCTTGCTGGATGGAGCGCTCAGGCTTCCAACCCAGGAGTCTGGCGGCTTTGGAGATGTCGGCCCAGGTCGCCTGCACATCCGCCGGATGTTGGCCTTGGAACTGCAGCTGAGCTTTCTTGCCGACCGCCTTTTCGATCATCCGCAGAAAATCGATCAACCGGGAAGGCTGGTCGGCGCCAAGGTTGATGATCTCGAAACCCAGTTCCCGGAGTCCTAGAACCGCGCCTCTCGCGACGTCGTCGACAAAGGTGAAATCCCGGCTCTGCTCGCCGTCTCCGTATATGGTCACTGGACGACCCTCGCTGATCCACTGGGTGAACCGGAACGGGCTCATGTCGGGGCGTCCGGCGGGGCCGTACACGGTGAAGAAACGGAAAATGGTGACGTCGAGCCCATACAAATGGTGGTAGACGTGGCAAAGAGCCTCGGCCGCTTTTTTCGAGGCGGCGTAGGGAGAAAGCGGACTATCCGTATTTCCGTCTTCGCGAAAAGGTTGCGGGCTTATCGCAGCGTAGAGGCTGGACGTGGACGCCAGGACAAATTTCTTGACCTCATTGACTCGGCAGGCCTCCAGGAGGGTCAGCGTTCCACGTTCATTGGTTTCGAAATACGCGTGGGGATCCTTCAAGGACTGGCGCACTCCCGCCCTGGCGGCGAAGTTTAGGACCCCGTCGAAGCGGCCTTTCGCAAACAGTCGGCCGACCGACTCCTGATCGCAGATGTCTGACTCGTGGAATTGGAATCCGGCATGCTCCTTCAGCCGCGCCAGCCTCCATGCCTTCAGGCGCCTGTCGCATGACTCATTGAGGTTGTCAATTCCCGTGACGCGATGCCCGTCGGCCAGCAGCATCTCGCCCACCCGCGACCCTATGAAGCCGGCTGCGCCCGTCAGTAGGTAGTTCTTCATCGGTTGCTTACGCCTTGATGACTTTAGGATGGCGACCCCGGAATACGCCCCGCGTGTCGACGACAACGGGCGCGTGCTGCAGGACCTGCTGGTAATCGATATTGGAGTGGTCCGTGACAATGACAACGAGATCGGCGGATTGAAGAGCATCCGACGTCAACGCCAACGAGTCCAGCTGCGGGAGATCCGGCCACGTACGCATGGCTGGTGCCTTCGGAATGTAAGGATCGTGGTAAGAGACCTCTGCGCCCCGTTTCAGCAACAGGTCCATGATTTCAAAAGCCGGGCTCTCCCTGGGATCGTCGATATCCTTTTTGTACGCCAGTCCCAACAGAAGGATGCGGCTTCCCTTGACCGACTTGCCGGCCTCGTTTAAGCCGCTGACGATTTTTTCCACGACGTATTCAGGAACGCGGATATTGACCTCGCCGGCCAACTCGATAAAACGGGCGGCGACTTTGTATTCGCGCGCCTTCCAAGAAAGGTAGAAGGGGTCCAAGGGGATGCAGTGCCCGCCCCAGCCCGGACCGGGGTTAAAGCGCATGAACCCGAACGGTTTGGTCTCGGCTGCATCCAGAACCTCCCAGATGTCGATTCCCATGCGATCGAATACGATTTTCAGCTCGTTGACCAGCGCTATATTTACAGCGCGGAAAATGTTTTCAGTCAGTTTCGTAGCTTCGGCGGTTCCGGTCGTAGAAACGCGAACAGTCGATCCCACTACCTTGCGGTATAGTTGCTCACAGAGTTCCCCGGAAACCTCTTCGATCCCGGAAACGATCTTTGGAATGGAGTGGGTCGAGAAACGGGCATTCCCCGGGTCCTCCCGTTCCGGCGAGAATCCGAGAAAATAATCGGTCCCCACGACCAGACCGCTCTTCGCCAGGATGTCCAACACCAATTCTTCAGTAGTGCCCGGATAAGTCGTGGACTCCAAAATGACCATCTGCCCCGGGCGAAGGATTCGTGCGATCTTTTCAACGGTCGAGATGACAAAACTCATGTCGGGTTCCCGCTGAGCCGTCAAGGGAGTGGGGACGCAGATAATGATGCAATCCATTTCAGAGAACCGGGAAAAATCGTCAGTGGCCGACAAGAGGCCTTTCTCCAAGCTGCGCCGAATGCGATCCCGGTTCAAATGTCGAAAGTAAGAGACTCCCCTGTTAAGCTGTTCGACCTTGGCTGGATCCGTGTCGAATCCGACCACCCTGAAACCCTGGTCGGCGAACACGAGGCCGAGCGGGAGTCCCACATAGCCCATCCCGACGATTCCGATCAC
>DATKAT010000055.1:0-17111 GCA_035514675.1 Acidobacteriota bacterium
TAGCCTGACAGCCCCCTTTTGATGATGGTGATCGTGCGATCGTCCTGCTGGCGGGCTCCGGCCGCGAACCGGTCCACATCTGCAACGACGGCGTCAAAGATTCTGCGCGCATCCTTATCGCGCGCGGCAAGCACTGCGTCCAGCAGCCGCTGCCTCCCGTATTCGTTGCCTTCCGCGTCGAAAGCCTCCACGATGCCGTCGGTAAAACAGACCAGGACGTCTCCCTTTTCCATTCGGATCTCGCCCACTTCATACGGAAGAGGCAGGTCCCAGAAGGCGCCCAGCACGGATCCGCCGATGTCCAGCGTCAAGACCTGCTCGGGCTTGACCAGGTACGGACTGTAGTGTCCGCAATTGATGTAGCGAAGCTTCCCGTCCTGGTGCAGTTCGCCGTAAAAACAGGTAATGAATTGATTGTCCTGAGACGAACGGTAGAGGCGACGGTTGAGCTTGGTGAAAAGAAACGGGGTCGTATCCTTTTCGTAATGGGCCTGCAGGGCGATTCCGGTGAGCAGGGCCGTGTTTAAATCCCGGATGAGCATGGCGGCGGCCAATCCATGTCCGGCTGCATCGGCGATAACGATCCCCATTTTCCCCTTGAGATCGAACCGTCCTTCCAGGTCGATGAAGTCATAAAAATCGCCACCAACGACTGCAATGGGCAGGGTTTTCCCGAAGATGTCGAAATCGGAGAACACCTCGAGGCGTTCCGGATCGGGCATGATGTCGCGCTGCATTTCGGCGACGGAGATCAACTGGTCTTCGATCTTCTTCAGGGACAGCCCGACTACCTCTGTCAGACTCCGCCCGGCGCGCTCTTCTTCGCTCATGACGTCACTGCCGGCAGGTGAAACCTTTCGACGACGCGTACTCTGACCTGGCTTCCGGAACCCAGGCGAACCCGAAACTCGCGATTGAAATCGGCGTGCGCGCGCTTCAAATAACCCAGGGCGATCGCACGGCTCAGGTCAGGCGAGCGTGCGGCGCTGGTGACGAATCCGACGGACCGGCCTTCGGGACCGAGAATCTCCGCTCCAGCCTCCGGCGGCTCGTCGCCTTCGACTTGGAGTCGCCGGAGTTTTCGGGGCACTCCTCCGATATGGGTGGCCCGGGCCACCACCTCCTGCCCGATATAGCACCCTTTGGTCAGACTGACGGCGCGCTCCAGCCCCGCCTCCATGGGATAGTTCTTCTGGTCCATATCGACGCCGAAAAGCGGCACGCCCCGCTCCAGCCTCAGCAGATCGAAAGTCTCCGGAGACAGTTCGGCCAGTCCGGATGCGATCAGGCGGCCATAAAACCCGCCGCCGCCGCCGGCCGGCAACAGGACTTCGAAGTCATGCGGGTCCTCGGGATGCATGGCGATCCACCAGCCTCGCTCTCCATCGAATGAGACCTCCGTCAGGCTGCAGACGCCTTCCGGAGGCCGTCCCTCCAGCAGCGGTTCAAGCAGCCTCCGGACGCCAGGGCCAAGAAAGCCGACGTGAGCGTACTGGTCGGACTCGTCTCGCAGCTCCACTTCGTCCATGATCAGATGCGCCTCGAGCTTTTCGATCACGTCGGCCAGCAGCGATTTCTGCACGTCCAGGAGCGCCGACGCTGGAAACCGGTAACAATACAAATCGGCCACCATTTTCCCTGTAGCGGTCAGAAAAGCGGCGTACCGTCCCTGATGGGGCTCCAAGCGCTGGACCTCGTTGCTGAGCATGGCGTGCAGAAATGAAACATGGTCCGGGCCCTCGGCCCGAATCTTGCCTCGATCCTTCAGCAGACGGAATGCAGCCGACGTTTTGGCTGCCCGGTATTCCTCCAATTGCTTTTCGTTCACTAGAGCCATTTCAACAACTGAGGATTCAGCTTGTCAATTGGAGGAGGTTCGCCCGGTCGGGTGCGCAGGAAGGGCGGATCGCCGTCGGCGCTCTGAAAACGGCGCTTCGGCGGGCGTTGCGACCCCCTGTCGCGGCATTCTGCTGCGGCCTGGACCTGATGGCTGCCCGCCTGCGCGCCGGCCCGGAAAACCGGCGCTTCGGCCGCGCCTCAACGCAAGGTCTCGCCTGGGCTCATAACGATCAACTCGACATCCTGTCCCTTCAGCTCCTCGCGGAAGGCATCGGGAGTTCCCCGTAGAACTGGGAAAGTCCCGTAATGGATCGGGATCGCCTTTTTTACGCGCAAAAGCTTGCAGGCGTGCGCGGCTTCCCTGGGACCCATGGTGAAGTGGTCGCCGATGGGCAGGAAGGCCAGCTCCGGACTGTACAGTTCGGCAATCAGCGCCATGTCTCCGAAAACGCAGGTGTCGCCTGCGTCATAGATGCGAAACCCGTTGTCGAATTCGACGACGTAGCCCGCGGGCTCTCCGGCGTATATGATTTTGCCGTCGCTTTCAACGATGCCGCTGCTGTGATGGGCCCCGGTCATAGTGACGCGGATGTCGTCCAGGGCAAGGGTTCCTCCCTTGTTCATGCCGATGACGTTCTTGACGCGCTTTGACTCCAGCCAGACCGAGATCTCGAAATTGCAGACCACCTGGGGCTGAAATTCCTTAGCGAGGGCCACCGCATCGCTGATATGATCCGGGTGGCCGTGAGTGATCAGCATGGCGTCGATCCGATCGATTTGCTTGTGCTGCTCCGGACAGGCCGGATTGTTCTGCACCCAGGGATCGATCAAAACCTTCCGACCCCTTGGAGTGGTGAGAAGCAGAGTGGAGTGCCCCAAGTACTTGATTTCAACGCCCTTGCCCAGATTCATCTCTCCTAATCCTTTCTTATCAACAATATACTGGACGCCTCAAATCAAGTAAAATGTTCGCGGCCCGAGCTTGCGGGCGCAGTGACGCCTCCACAGGTGCGGGGCCGACCGGCGTCGCAGGCCCGTATAATGGTCGCCGGCAATCTCCATGAAAACCCTGATTCTGATCCTCTCGTTCTCGGCCGCAACGCTCCTGGTGCTGAAGGTCCTGGTGGTGGTTCTGGAACCTAGGATGACGTTTTACCCGACAGCCGGCCTGACCGCCCGACCCGATGACTACGGGATGGAATTTGAAGCGGTCGACATCGAGACTGCCGACGGGGAAAAGGTCAGGGCCTGGTGGATGCATCGCGACGAAGCCAAGGCCGACATCCTTTACTTTCACGGAAACGCCGGGAACCTGTCTCTCTGGCTTCCCGTTTTCGCCAACCTGTATCACAACGGCTTCAACGTCGCGGCTCTGGATTATCGAGGCTACGGCGAAAGTACGGGCAGTCCGACTGAAGAGGGGATCCAAAGGGACGCCGCAGCTTTCATCGAACACTATTGGCGCCGCTTCCGCGATCCGGAATCCCGGGTGCCGGTGCTGTATTTCGGGCGCTCTTTGGGAGGGTTCACAGCGGCTTTTGCCGCCTCCCTGCGCCAGCCCGACGGCATGGTGCTGGAAGCGACGTTTGGCGACAAGACCAGCCTGCTAAAACACTATCCGGTACTGGGCCTCCTGGGAATCTTTTCGAGCTATCGGCTTGACACGCAGCGTCAACTGGAGGGGACCTCCTGCCCGGTGCTGGTCATTCACGGAACTGCGGATCGCATCGTTCCCTTTGAGGCGGGCCGACGGCTTTTCGACGGCCTGGCCAACCCGAAGCGCTTTTACGTCATTGAGGGCGCGGACCACAACGATCTGGCATCGATCGGGGGGAGTGAATACTGGCGGCAACTGGATCTTTTTCTGGCGGAAATATTGGATGGCCTGGATTGAGCTGAAGGGGATCCGTTGTATGAGTCAGATCGGGGTTTCGGCCCGCGAGCGCGGGGCTCGTCAGGAACTGCGCATTGATCTTGCCCTGCAGGTCGACGTCCGGCGGGCGGTCGAAGGCGACGATTTGAACGAGACCGTTAATTACCGGCGCCTGGTCCGCACCGTACAAAATACCGCGTCCTCAAATTCCTTCCGATTGATCGAGACTCTGGCCTCCCGCCTGCTGGATCGTCTCTTTGAAACGGAGGATCGCATCCAGAACGCCCGAATTCGGGTGCGCAAGCGCCCGGACTCTTTGCGGAGGGAAGTCGAGTACGCCGCCGTAACCTTGTCTCGTCGCAGAACCGGCGCCCGGCGGGACGATCCGACATAGCGCCGCTTCCCGATCCTGTTGTCTCGAATGAGAATCTCCATTTCTTGACCGAGGTTTGGGGCATCGGTAGGCTAATGGTTCGATTTTAGAACGATGAATGACCAAAGAGCGACGCCCAGACGCCAATCTTCGCATCCGCCAGCGGCAAGGCCGCGGAAAGCCGGTTGGCTCTGGGTTGCCATCGCCATCCTGATGCTGCTGCATCACGACTTCTGGTACTGGAACGACTCGCGGTTGGTTTTCGGATTTCTGCCGGTCGGGATGGCCTACCATGTCTTCTACTCCATGGCAGCCGCCCTGCTGTGGCTGTCTGCCCTGCTCTTCGCCTGGCCGGAGGAGCTTGAAGAATGGGCCGCGGCGAGCTCGCCGGGCGAAAAGCAGGGACCCGCTCCATGAATCCCCTGTTTGTCATTGCGGGATACCTGCTGCTGTTGGTCCTGCTGGGCATCGCGGCCAGCCGTTACTTCAGCGGAACCAGCCAGGACTACTTCGTGGCCAGTCGCTCGATCGGTCCGTTCTTCCTCGCCATGTCGGTTTTTGGAACGACGATGACCTCGTTTGCGCTGGTCGGAAGCACCGGAGAGGCTTACGAACGAGGCATCGGCGTGTACGGCCTGATGGCCTCGTGGTCCGGCCTGGTCCATTCGGCCGTCTTCTTTTTTGTGGGAGTCCGGTTGTGGGCCATCGGCAGGCGTCACAATTTTTACACGCAGATTCAATATTTCCGAGCGCGGTTCGACAGCGACTGGCTGGGCTATCTCCTTTTTCCGATCTTAGTGGGACTGGTCATTCCCTACCTGTTGATCGGCCTGCTGGGCGCCGGCGCCGTCATAGCGGGGCTGACCGCGGGGATGTTTCCGGAGACTTTTCCCTCCACCGGCGGCGCGGTTCCCACCTGGATGACCGGAATGGTAATCTGCGGAATCGTGCTCTCCTACATTTTTTTCGGCGGCTTCCGCGGGGCGATCTGGGCCAACACGTTTCAGACGATGGTCTTCATGCTGACCGGCGTAGCGGCGTTTTACGCAATCTCAGGAAAACTGGGGGGGATTCAGGCGGCCATGTCGGCAGTGGCCGAACAGGCGCCTCAACTGCTGGTTCGGGAAGGACAGTACCGGCACCTGCAGTTTCTGACCTACTTTCTGATACCCATTTCGGTCGGCATGTTTCCCCACGTATTTCAGCACTGGCTGACGGCCCGGACGGCAAAAACGTTCCGGCTGTCGATCGTGGGCCAGCCGCTCTTTATCATGATCGTCTGGGTCCCCTCCATTCTAATTGGAGTGTGGGCCGCGGGAATTGGCCTGGAGGTCGCGCCCAACGCCGTGCTGGGCAGCATGGTCGGGCTCATTGAGTCTCCGTTTCTGAGCGGACTGCTGACGGCTGGAATCCTGGCTGCAATCATGTCGTCGCTGGACTCGCAGTTCGTGTGTCTGGGAACGATGTTCACTCAGGATATCGTCCTGCACCGCTTCCGGGGGATGCGGATTTCAGACCGGCGCAAGACCTGGATCGGCCGCGGATTCATCGCGATTGTGGTTGCCGTCACCTACCTGTTGTCGCTGGCGGAGCCGCGCGCGGTCTTCGGCCTGGGCGTCTGGTGCTTTGCCGGGTTTGCCGGCTTGTTTCCTTTGGTGGTGGGCTCGCTGTATTGGCGACGAACAACCAAGACCGGCGCTTTTGTTTGCGTTCTGGTGACGGCGGGAACCTGGTTGGGGTTTTTCGCCGCCAGCGGCTTCGGGCGCGAAGAGGTGTTGGTCGGCGGACTCGCCCCGGTCGCCGTCATCTTTGCGGCATCCGCCGTTTCCTTAGTTCTGGGATCGCTGGCGACGCGACCGCCCTCCCCCGAAAAGCTGGCACAATTCTTTCCCCGCAACGTATAAGAGGTGATTCTCGGCGAACGGCACAGCCGACGGGCCGGTTTTGACTGGAATGAACGGAATGGAATTGACACTGGATTCGAAATTGACCAGCTTCGAACACCGACCTCGAACCGGCCTGCTGTACGGACCGGGTGCGATTGAGCGGGTTCCGGAACTGCTTCGGGAAGCGGGGGCCAAGTCTCTGCTCCTGGTCACGGACCCCGGGATCGTTCAGGCGGGTCACGCGCAGCGCCTCCGTCGGATGCTGGAGGACGGCGGCTTTGAGATCCTCGTCTACGACGGCGTCGAGGAGAACCCTTCGACTCGGTGCGTGCGGGAATGCGCGGCCACGGTTCAGGGGCGGGAAATCGACTGGATCGTCGCACTGGGAGGAGGCAGCCCGATTGATGCGGCCAAGGGCTGCAATTTTCTGATTACAAACGGAGGTCGCATCGAGGATTACCGTGGATCCGGAAAAGCCGCGCATCCGCTCAAGCCCATGGTGGCCATCCCGACGACGGCGGGTACGGGCAGCGAAGTCCAGCGGTTTGCGCTCATCAGCGACAAGAAAACGCGACAGAAGATGGCGTGCGGGGACCCCTCAGCGGCGCCGAAGCTGGCCGTCCTGGACCCCGTCTTGACCCTGACCCAACCCTTCTCAGTCGCCGCCTGCACCGGCATCGACACTTTAGCCCACGCCGTCGAGACGGCGGTAACCCGGGACCGGAATGCGTTTTCTTTGATGTTCTCCCATCAAGCCTTTCGGTTCGCTGTGGAGGCGTTTCCGTCCGTCCTGCGCACTCCGAACGACCTGGAAGCCAGAGGCAGGATGCTGCTGGCGGCGACCTTTGGAGGACTGGCCATCGAAAACAGCATGCTCGGCGCCGCTCATTCAGCCGCCAACCCGCTGACGACCCGCTTCGGCATCGTCCACGGGCAGGCGGTCGGGATGATGCTCCCATGGATCGTTCGCCATAATGCGGAAGATCCGGAGGCGCTGGAGGGATACCGTACATTGGCTCAGGCGGCCGGCCTGGCAGGCCCTGATGACCCGCCGGACCGGGCGTTCGAGAGGCTTCGCCTCCGTCTGGAGGAAATGCTGCGCCTTGCGGGATTTCCAGGTTCCCTGAGGGAATGCGGCGTCGACCGGAGCCAGATCGCAGACCTAGCCGAAGAAGCCGCCGGTCAGTTGACAGCCCAGTTCAACCCCCGCCCCATGCAGCAGGCTGATTTCGAAAGCATCTACCAGGCGGCGTGGGTGGGATGACGGGTTTCAAGTTTCAAGTTTTAACACCCAGCGCTCAGCACCCAGCACCCAGCACCATATACAGGAACCGTCCCCCATGCCTCCAGCTGATCGAGCCAGCGCGATTGTCGGAGCGACGCGCACGCCCCGGGCGCGTTGATTGGCGGCCGCCCTCCGTCTGAACTCACGAAGCGGGTGCTAAACGCGTTCCGTCAACGGGCCCCGCGGCGGGGCCCGTCGCTCCGACATCCGGCGGCGAGCTCGTTCCGCTTCCAGCTGGCAATTCAATTGCGAAAGCCGTTCCCCTTGCCTCCCGTTGAGCGGGGAGCGGCGCGCGCTTACTTCTCCGAGGCTTTTGCGTACTTGTCGATCAGTTTGGGAAGCTGCTTGGAAAACTTCGAGCGGGGCAGCGCTTCATCCGCTCCGGCTCGCTGAGCGCTCTCCAGCAAATCGGCCCGCTTGTGAGTTGCGAATGCGAGAACGGGAATCAGCCCATTGGTGTTCTTGACCTGGGAAATCAGTGCGGATCCGCTGATCCCTTCCGCTTCCAGGTCGATCACCACCAGCGTGGGGCCCTTCTGCAGGGCCGGTATGAACTTGTACAAGGAGGTGACGATCTGCAGATCGGCGCCCAGCTGCTTGGCCGTCTCTCCGACTTTGGCTTGAAAAAACAGATCTGTAATGAAGGCCAGTATGGTCATAATTCTCCCATCAAGCGAAAACTCTGAAAGGGAGGATGCATCCGTTTCAGGCCTCAAACAGTAAACGAAATGCCGCAACTGCAGGTTTTTTTCGCGTTCGGGTTCGAAAAGGTGAACCCTTCCTGCATGAGATCCCCCTGCCAGTCCAGCGTGGTCCCCTTCAAATACAGAAGGCTCTTGAAATCTACGAAGATCCGGGCGCCGCTCCGTTCATAAACCTTGTCGCCGGGGCGATTGGCGTCCTCGAAGCGAATAACGTAATTGAGGCCGGAACAGCCTCCGCCTTTGACGCCGAGACGCAACCCGCTCCCGTCGGGTCTCCCCTCTCGCTGCAGAGACTCGCGAATCCGTCGGGCTGCTTCTTCTGTAACTTTGATGGCCATCGTCGTGTTCGATTCCGGGCGCGGGCCGCCTGATCTAGACTCCGCTCCGGATTCTTTCGTACGTTATTATATTAAGGCTTTGCCTGCCCCCGCTGCAACGAGAGTGCGAAACGAAGCGGCAGCCGTCATACTTGCTGCCGGAGGGGCCGTTCGCATGGGCTGTCCCAAACCTCTGCTGTTTGTCGGCGACGAAACGTTTCTGGCCCGATTGATCAGACTGTACCGACCTCAAGTCGACGCATTGGTCGTTGTGCTCGGGGACGACTCCGGAAAGATCGAATCTGCGATCCCGCTGGATTCGGCCCGGGTTCTGTACAATCGAAAGCCTGAGGACGGTCCGCTCTCGAGCCTAAAGCTGGCGCTGGAAGCGGTTCGCGGCTCCTCCGGGCTGATGCTGCACCCGGTCGATCATCCGCTGGTCGGGGAGGGGACCATCGAAAAGTTGCTTCGCACGCACCGCGCTCGCCCCGGCTGCATCCTGCTGCCTCGTTTTCGGGGCCGGAACGGGCACCCGGTTCTGTTTCCCTCCAAGTTTTTCCCCGACCTGGAAAGGGCTCCATTGGAAGTGGGGGCCCGCGCCGTAACCCGTCGTTATCGAGCCTGCGCGCTGACGGTCCCAACCGATGATCCGGGGATCCTCATCAACATCGACACGCAGGAGGAATACTGGCGACGTTTCGGGTTCCCGCCGCTGGACCGGCGAGTCCTGCAGCTGCGGCAGCCGCCGCCTGCATGCCTCTTGCGCTAGCCCGAATCTTGCACGCAGATCCTGCTGCGACGGACCCGCGGGCTAATAAGTGGGCAGCGAGGGGTCGATTTCCTCCGCCCATGCCAGAATCCCGCCCTTGAGATTGTGCATTTTTCCAAAGCCCAGATTCTTGAGCTCTCTGATGGCGTTGGCGCTTCTGACGCCCGACCTGCAATGCACGACCATCTCGCGGGCGCTGTCCAGCTCGTGCGCTCGCTGTATCAGCTCACCCAGTGGGATGAGCTTCGCCCCCTCCAGCCGGCAGATCTCCCATTCGGGAGGATTCCGTACATCCAGGATGAGCAGGTCCTCACCTCGATCGAGCCGAGCCTTCAACTCCCCGACGGTGATTTCCGGGACTTCATCGACATCATGGCCTGCCCCTTCGCTTTGCACTCCGCAAAACTGCTCGTAGTCGATCAGCTCGTGAATGCTGGGTCGATCGCCGCAGGCGGGGCAGTCGGGGTCTCTTCGCAACTTCAGGTCCCGAAAGTTCATGCCCAGGGTGTCGACCAGCAGCAAGCGCCCCACCAGAGGCTCGCCGACACCTAAAATCCACTTGATCGCTTCGGTCGCTTGAATCAGGCCGAGCAGCCCGGGCAGGATTCCCAGCACCCCCCCTTCGGCGCAAGAGGGAACCAGTCCCGGAGGCGGCGGCTCGGGATAGAGGCAGCGATAACAGGGGCCGTCTTGAGCGGCGAAAATGGAGGCCTGCCCCTCGAAACGAAAAATACTGGCGTAAATGTTGGGCTTTCCGGTGAGAACGCAGGCGTCGTTGACCAGATAACGAGTCGGGAAATTGTCTGTGCCGTCAACGACCAGATCGTAGCCTCGACACAGTTCCAGAGCGTTTTCCGAAGTCAATCGGATCTGATGCGTCTCGACCGCCACATTCGGGTTGACCCCCGCCAGCGTTTGACGAGCGGAATCAAGTTTAGACGTTCCCACCCGGTCAGTGTGATGCAGGATCTGCCGCTGCAGATTGCTGTGTTCGACCACATCGAAGTCGACCATCCCCAGACGGCCGATTCCCGCTGCGGCCAGATACATGGCCACAGGCGATCCCAGGCCCCCTGCGCCGATGCAGAGGACCGAGGCCGCCTTCAGCTTCTTCTGCCCCTCCATTCCGACTTCCGGAATAATCAGATGCCGACTGTAGCGCTGAATCTCCTCATGGGTCAGGTCGACCGGCGGGCCTTCGACCTGAACGGCGCCTCCGGCAATTGAAGGGACGATGCTGATCGTATCCCCATCCTGAATCGGCGTCTGCTCTTTCTGCAGGTAACGGATATCCTCGTCGTTGACGTAAATATTGACGAAGTTCCGGAGCGCACCGTCCTCGGTGTACAGATGTTTCTTGAGTACGGCGTAGCGCTCGGTCAGGCTGTCCAGCACCTCCTCAACGGTATTGCCTTCCAGTTCCAGCGAACTTTGCTGGTCGACGAAACCCCTGAGTGGCGTTGGAATGAATACGGTGGCAGCCATAAACGGTCCTCCTGTTGCATGCATAACTAAGCAATCTGGTTCACAAATAAGCTAACGCTTATGCACCAGAGCTCTTAGGCCAATTCTGATGGCCCGGTCGCTTCGTTTCGAACTTCCATTTGCTCCAAAGTAAACCCGCTGCGGTCCTCTTGCAATCTCCAGTTTGTCAGCTCCTCGGATCGACCCTGGCGGACTGCAACGATCAGATAGCTGTACCAGGGCCAGGCGTGGCTCCGGTCGTATTCCGAAGGTCGGGCCGGCGCATCCGGATGGCTGTGAAAGAATCCCAGCACCGATTCCCCTTCCTGCAGCTCCCGCTCGGTTCGCAACATTTCCCGCGGTCCGATCAGGAAGCGATTCCGCAGGCTGTCGGAGCGCTCGTTGGCGGATTCCTGAATGCGGGTCACTGTGCGGACTCCGTTGGCGACCGCCCCAATGAGAAATCCGCAGCACTCGTTCGGGTACGCCTCTTCCGCCGCCCTCCGAATCCCTAATTCCTGCGTCCGGTCGATCACCAGCATCAGTACTCTTCCCAGAATTGTTCGGAGAGATACTTGTCCCCTCCGTCGCAAAAGACCGCGACGATGGTGCCTTTTTGCAACTGAGCTGCTACCTCCAGGGCCCCGGCCATCGCGGCGCCTGAAGAAATCCCGACGAAGAGCCCCTCTTCCCGGGCCAGCCGCACCACCATTGCCTGCGCTTCTTCGGTGCCCACCTCGAGGCTCTCGTCGACCAGAGACGGGTCGTAAATGGAGGGGACCATCGCCGTCGGCATGTGCTTGAGTCCTTCCAGTCCGTGAATTGGAGAATCGGGCATTACGGAAATGCATCGTATCGCAGGCTCGAACTCCCGCAGACGTCGGGCGGTCCCCATCATCGTTCCGCTGGTCCCCAACCCGGCGACAAAGTGGGTCACCCGGCCGTTGGTCTGCCGGTAAATCTCAGGCGCAGTGGTGTGGTAATGAGCTTTCCAGTTGTCCTCATTGCTGTACTGATCGGCATAAAAGTACTGATCCGGCGAACGTTCGAAGAGTTCACGAGCCTTCTCGATCGCTCCGTCCGAACCGGCCAGCGGATCGGTCAGCACGAGCCGGGCGCCGTAGGCGCGCAGAATTTTCTTGCGCTCGACGCTGGCGTTCTCCGGCATGGTCAGCTCCACCGGATAGCCCTTGCTGGCCCCAATCATGGCGTAAGCGATTCCGGTGTTTCCGCTGGTTGCGTCCAGGATCGTTTTTCCCGGCAGCAGATCGCCGCGAAGTTCCGCTTCCTGAATGATCCTCAAAGCCGCCCGATCCTTCACCGAACCGCCGGGATTCAGGCTTTCCAACTTGGCCAGAATCTGAACGGCTTCCGATTGAAACAGCCGCCGGATCGGCACGAGCGGAGTATTTCCGATGCGACTCAGCAATTCCGGCAAGCCGGCCTGGGCCTGCCGCCAGGGACGCAAGGCCTGGGCAACCGTTCCCGATTGTCGATTCAACATGCACCTCCGGAACTCCCCCCGGGTCGGCGCCGGAAACTATACGGTTTGATTTCGCTTCTGGAAGTTCTTTCTCGAAAAGAGAGAAATCGGCCGGCACGGCCCGAAGAGTCCAACAATTATCTGCACTGACAACAACAGCAGATCATTCTAATGAGAGATTCTCCGGATTTTGAGCACGCTTGTCAATCTACCAGGTCACAAAAACTCCACCTGAACCCGGTCAGGAATCCAGCCGGCCTGATGCCCCCTGTCCAGGAACAGCTGCACAGCTTTGCGCCCGTCCTCCCCGTAGTCCAGGGTCCGCTCGTTGACATACATGCTGACAAACCGGTCCCCCTGCTGCTTGTCGAGGCCGCGGCCGAACTGCAGGGAGTACTCCAGAGCCTCCTCCCGATTCTCCAACGCGAATCGAATGCTTTGACGAATCAGTCTCGAAATCTCTCCAATGGCCTCTTCGCCGAGATCCCGCCGAATGACGTTTCCTCCCAGAGGGAGGGGAAGCCCGGTTTCCTCCATCCACCATTCCCCCAGGTCGACTATCTTGTGGAGCCCTTCCTCCAGGTAGGACAGCTGCCCCTCATGAATGACCAATCCGGCGTCGAAGATGCGCTTCCGAACGGCAGGGATGATCTCGTCAAATGGAACCGTTTCATGCGCGAACTGCGGCTCGAGGAGCTTGAGAGCCAGAAATGCGGAAGTCCTTTCGCCCGGAATCGCGATCCGCTTTCCGCGAATCTCGCTGCGATGGAAGGGCTGATGCGCCGCCAGGATTGGGCCGTAGCCGTCGCCCATGCTGGCGCCGGCGTTCAACATGGCATACCGCTCGTGCAGATATGCGTAGGCATGGATGCTGACCGCCGTGACCTCGTATTTCCCCTCCAACGCCGCACGATTCAGAGTCTCGATATCCTGCAGCACGTGCTCGAATTGGAAACCGGGGGCCTCCAGCTTCTCGGTCGCCAGCGCATAGAACATGAATGCGTCGTCGCTGTCCGGACTGTGGGCGATTCGGATGGTTCGCATCAAAGACAAACTACTGCCTTAGCGTTCTATTATGTCAATTCAACGGGCTCGTCGCCGGGTTTCCGCGCGGCCCGAAAGCTGCGGCGATTGGGCCCGCAAACGCCGCCGTCGCCGGGAAGCCGGCACAAAACTCCGCGACGACTGCGATCGGGAAGCAGCCGACTATATCAGAATCTCCATCAAGCTGTTCAGTCGACGAATGCGCCCTGGAAAGTCCATCCCGGGGAAGCGATCCCGTGGGTCGAACAAAGCGGCCTTCAGGCCGGCCCTTCGGGCGCCCTGGAAATCATCCTTCAAATGATTGCCGACGTGCAGGCAACGCCCGGCCCGGCCGCCCATCCGTCGAACGGCCGCGCTGAAAATTCGGGGATCGGGTTTGGCCGCCTGAGCCTCGCTGGAAATGCAGATCACCTGGAAGCGATCCAGGATGCCCAGCGCCTGCAGCACCGCCCGCAGCCGCGAATCGAAATTTGAAATAACGCCCAGCCCCTTTCCCACTCGCTTCAGATTCGACAGAGTACGAAGGCAGCCCGGAGTCAGTTTCCAGAATTCGGCGCCCGCGAATCTTTCAAAAATATTTGAGAAAAACTCCTCCTGATCCGGGAAAGTTCCGAGGTCGGAAAACGATTCGTTCACGATCCGTCTCCACCAGTCCCGTTCCAGTTTCAGCCGCCGGGCTTCCGAAACGGCGCCACAGGTCAGGGGCGGCGAATTTGCAAAGGCTCGCCGAAAGTTCGTCTCCAAGCGGCTGGACAGATCGCCTTCCATGGCCTGAAACCCGTGCTCGACCGCAAGTTGCGAGTAGATCTCTCCGACGCTTCGCTTCAGTCGAATCAGCGTTCCAGCAGCGTCGAAAAAGACGTGGTCGACTTCAATCCGCGACAAGCTCATTCCATCGGCAAGAGCTGTTGAAGGAAAGGATTTTCCCGCTTTTCCTTCTCCACAGTGGTCGACGGGCCGTGGCCGGGCCGCAGCGTCACGCTCGGCCCCAGCGGAAGAATCTTGGATTGAATCGTTTTCAATAAGATTTCGGAAGACCCGCCCGGCAGATCGGTCCGGCCGATGGAGCCGGCGAAAATGACGTCTCCGCAAAAGACGTCGTCGTGAATCACGAAGGAAACGCTGCCGGGTGAATGACCCGGGGTATGGATAACGCGCACCCGAAGGTCTCCGATCGAAAGCTGCTGCGCCGGGTGCAGGTGATAGTCGACGGGCGGGGCCGGATCGCACTGCAACCCAAACCACTCGGCCTGCTCGGCGAGGGCCTTGTAAAGAAACTCGTCCTCCTGATGCAGAAAGATCGGCACATCCCAGTCTTGCTTTACCAGGCCCACTCCGCTGATGTGATCCAAATGTGCGTGGGTCAACAGAATCGAAACCAGTTCGATTTCGCTCCTATCTATCCATTCCAGCATTTCAACAGCTTCGTCGCCAGGATCGACGTAGGCTCCATGCCGGGTCCCCGCGCAAACCGCCACATACCCGTTTTTCATAAAGGGCTCGACCGCCTTGCATTGAATCGTCAGGGGAGTCGTCGTCATAAAGGCAATTTCACACGATCGCTTCATCCGGTGCAAGCGCGCGGCCGCTTTCACCCCCCCGGCCTATACTGAGTCGACATCCATGAATCAACCGCAAAATCTGTTGATCGTCAGCGATCTCCACCTGAGCGAGGGAAGGCATCCGATCACCAGAAGAATCTCCAGAACGGAGGACTTCTTCTTTGACGAGGAGTTCGCTTCCTTCCTCCAGTATCACCTGGACGTCGAGCGTTGGGGCCGGCGCGAATGGACGCTGGTCATCAACGGCGACTGTTTTGACCTCCTGCAGGTGACTTCTCTTCCCGAGGAGGCGGCGCCGTTCGATCGTGACCGCCGCTACGGCCTGCGCATCGGCCCGGCGGAAACGGCCTGGAAGATTCGGCTGGTCATGCGCGGACACGACCGCTTTTTTCAGACGCTCGCCGAATTCGCCGCTCGCTTCAAGATCGTCGTCGTCCTGGGAAATCACGACATCGAACTGATCCATCGGGAAGCCCAGCAGGCGTTCATCGACGAACTGCAGCGGCTGGTTCCTCACCGCTTGCGGAGCGCTATTTCCGATCGAGTCTCCTTTCATCCCTGGTTTTTCTTCGACGGCGTCACGTATGTCGAGCACGGCCATCAATATGATCCCCACAACTGCTTTCGGTCGCCCCTCCGTCCGTTTCTTCCAGGCCAGAGTTCAGGCGCCGGCGGAGAGGACGCGGAAATCGATCTGCCGCTCGGCTCGTTGTTTGTGCGTTATCTGTTCAACCTGGTGGAGGAAGAGTTTCCCTTCGCCGACAACATCAAACCAGCGACCAGGTTTCTGCGCTGGTTTCTCCGGCATCACCCGATGCGCGCCTACGGCTTCCTGATGACCGACGGCCGGCAGATGCTGCGTCGAATGAAGCGCAACTGGAAGCAAGCCTCTCAGGGCGGGGATGCGGCCGCTCCCGTGGAAGCGGACGGTCTGCTGCAAGAGTTTCTGGAAAGGCTGAACCGGAGTTTGCACCCGCCCTTCAAGCTGGAAGCGCTTCGCGAGCTGGACCGCCTGAAGGCCGTATCGATCATGCGCCGGCCTCCCGGATTCCGGTGGAAGCTCTTCCGCCTCCTGTGCGGCCCGTTTCTCCTGCCGGCCGTGGTGACGGTTTTCCTCCTGCTGTTTCTTGCCGGGGCGGCGATCCTGGCGATTCCGTTGCTCCAGCCGGCCGTTCCGCCGGCCTGGCTGGCGCAGCTCGCCGACAGCAGCGCAGGTTTTTCTCCCGCCGCCCGAGAGGCGGCCGAGGAGCTTCGACGCTTCATTCTCTCGCTCTTTCTACTGCAGGCCGCACTGCTGTGCGGCTTTTTTCTGAAGAAGCCCCGCACCGACGCTTCGAAGAACACCCTTCAACTGCGGGCCACGGCGTCAGCGATTCAACGGCTGACGCGGGCCCGTTACGTAGTTATGGGGCACACTCACGACCCGGATCTCAGGCAGCTGGACGATGACGCGATTTACTTCAACACCGGCAGCTGGACGAAGGTCTTTAGCGAGGAAGAGCGGATCATCCGCGAGGAAAAGGAATTCCTGTTTCTAAGAATCCTGGCGGAACCCTCCGGTCGAACCCGGGCTCGACTCCTCAAATGGGAAGGAGGCGGCGAGCCGACCCGCCTGGCCAACCTTTTCGATTATCGGCGGGAATCGTGACGGGGCTGCGCCCGCACCGAATCGTCGAAGAAGCAGGGGCGCAGGACGGACAGGGATGCCTGTGATACGGCCTGAGGATTTGCATTGAGCCCTGCCGGGGGATCTGTTATCATCCGACTGTTTCCCCGAAACGAGATCTTCCCAACCATCTACAAGTTGCGGAATGGCCGGCGAAAGAACCTATACGACGCGCGAAGTGGCTGAGATGTGGAACGTTAGCGAATCGACCATCAAGCGATGGGCCGACACCGACAACCTGAACTGCTTCCGGACGCCCGGCGGGCATCGGCGTTTTCGACTCGAAGACATCCTCGCCTTTCAAAAGCTGCGCGGTTTTGAAGCCACCGGCTTGCTGAGTTCGGAACTGTCCGAAGATCCGGACCTGGAACTCTGGCTGAACAAGAAGAGCTTTTCCAAGGTGCAAGATCTCATCTTCTACCTGTTGAAGCAGAACCAGCGATTCAAGGTCGTTCAACTGCTCGATCGGCTCTATCTTCGCGGGATGAGTCTGGAGGAGATTTACGACGAAGTCCTCGTGCCGCTGGTCCACTTCGTCAGGGAACAGGAGGTGAGCGGACTGTTAACGCTGGGTCAGGCGCATTTGATCGACCAGTTGATTGAAGAGGCCGTATATTCGCTTTTCGTTCAAGTCGTCGGAAAGGACCGCAATGGCCTGACTGCGATGTGCGGGGCTCCGGCCGATCAATGCCGCTTTTTTGTCAACGGCGTTTCCCGCACCGCCGAAATCGCCGGATGGGACTCCCTGAACCTCGGACAGAAGGTTTCGTTCGAGGAAATGGCGACAATGGTTCAAAACGAACCGGTCGACCTGATCTGCGTTATCTCCATGCCCACGCCCGGATC
>DATKAT010000056.1:0-17810 GCA_035514675.1 Acidobacteriota bacterium
TGCATCCCGTCCGTCTGCGTTGCTCCTCGCGCACATATTCCCGATATGCGCGCTCCTCGCGCCTTGTCGGCCGGGCGCAGCGCCACCCTTGGTGTTGCGACGAACTTCTGACTCATGACACTAATTCCGCATTTTTCAAACGGGTCCGTCGCGAGGCGTCGGAGAGCGGCGTGGAACCAAGGCGCGGGATGCAGGCCCGCGCAGTCGTACTCCCGCAGTACGTCGAGCAGGTTAAGCGCTCTGGTTCACTGGCACGCTGCCGTTTATGCCGAGCGCGACCGCTCGGATTTCGCGCAGCGACGAACAGAGGCGATGCGCGAGCGTCGTCGAAGAAGAGCGACAAAGAAAGGCGGGCCGTCCCGCCGCCACAGGCGTTAGCGTGCCCGTGAACCGGAGCGCTTCTGTACGACAATGCAGGAGACGCGCCGCTCTCCGACGCCTCGCGACGGATCCGTTTGAAAAATGCAGGTCAGGCTAGCCCGGATTTCTCATACTGCTTCGTAGCGAGGCGACGGAAAGTGGCGTGGATGCAAGGCGCGCGACGAAGGCCCCCGCAGTCGTACTCGTGCAGTACGTCGAGGAGGCCAAGGAGCGGCAACGCAGCAGACGCGTCGTTTTCCGACGCCGCAGTAGAAGCAGTATGAGAAATCCGGGCTAAGACGATGGATCAGGGGCCGGACTTCTCGGTGCGACTGAAGCGGTCCAGGAGGAAGGGGGTCAGCCATAACAGCAGACAGGCGGCCGCCAGAACCGCCGACGCCGGGCGGCTGAAGAAGTCCGCCAGCGAATCGGATTTGGTCAGATTCTGAATGAAGGTCTGCTCCAGACGGCCGCCCAGGATGATTCCAAGAACGACGGGGCCGAGGGGAATCCGGTTCCGCTCAAAAGCGAAACCCAGCGCTCCCATCGCCAGCATGATTCCCACATCGAAATAGCTGCCGGCGATGGCGTAGGAGCCTACGACGCAGAAGACCAGGATGACCGGCAACAGGAAGCTCCTGGGAATTCGGACCAACAGACTTCCGGCTCGAATCGCGACCAAGCCCAAGGGAATCAGGATCAGATTGGCCACCAGGAAGGTGAGGAAAATGCTGTAAAGCAGGACCGACTGAACTGGATCGTTGAAAATCTGCGGGCCCGGCGTGATGTTTTTCATCAGCAGAACGCCGATCACGATGGCGGTGATGGAGTCGCCCGGAATTCCGAATACGAGAGCCGGGATCCATGCGCCGGCCAGCGAGGAATTGTTGGCGCTGGTGGCGTCGCCGATTCCTTCCAGCGAACCTCGTCCGTATTCCTCGGGGCGCTTCGAAAGACGCTTGGAGAAGCCGTAGGAAATCCAGGCCCCGATATCGGCTCCGGCCCCCGGAAGCATTCCGACCAGAGACCCGATGGAGCTGGAGCGCAGAACGTGTCCTTTTCGTTTCCACAGCAGGCGTAAAACCGGAAGCTGCTCGGCGTCGGAAGGTACGCCTGCGAAGCCCCTCTCCGACGCTTTCAATTTTTCTTCACTCGCCCACGCGGGATCGCCCAGTCGAAAGGCGTTGCGCAGGAGTTCGGACATTCCAAACAGGCCGATCATGGCGGGGATGAAGTTAACGCCCGCAATGAGTTCGTCTCTGCCGAACGTGAACCGCGGTTCGCCGTGCACTTCGCTGAGACCGACCGTGGACAGCAGGAGGCCCGCCATCAATGCCAGGAGCCCTTTCGACAGCGGGCCGCGCGAGACCACCACCGCGCAGCTCAACCCCATGACCATGAGCCAGAAGTACTCGTAGGTGGTGAACTGAAAGGCGATCCTGGCCAGCCAGGGCGCAGCGGTCATCAGAACCAGCGTGCCGAACAGGCCGCCCGTTACGCTGAACAGCAACGCGACCTGAAGGGCCCTTTCGGGCTTGCCCTGTTGGGTCATAGCGTAAGCGTCATCGACGTAGGCGGCTGAGGATGGGGTTCCGGGAATCCTGAGGAGCGTGGCCGGGATGTCTCCGGAGAAAATGGCGCATGCTGCCAGCGTCACGATGGCGGCCAGCGCCGAAGTGTTGTCGAGAAAGAACGTAAACGGGATCAAGAGCGCCACCGCCATGGTGGCCGTCAAGCCCGGGACCGCTCCCATAAAAAGCCCATAGGCCGCAGCGATGACGATGACCAGGAGAACGTTCCATTGAAAAACCTGGACGATGGCTTCGATGATGGGTTCGTTCACATCACCATCCCAGAATTCCGCGAGGAAGCGGCACGCGCAGGAGATTTGCGAACAGTTCGTAGACCCCGGGCACCAGGAGAACCGAGACGAGCGCGCTCGTCCAGATCCGATTGCCGTACAGGAGGAGCAGCGAAAAGACGATGACGGAGGTCGTCAGAATGAAACCCACGGTTTCGGCAAGTAAAACATAGGCGGCGACTCCCCCGATCAGGCTCAGCGCAAAAACGAGGCCTCTCGATGAATAGGATTCAACGGGAGTTATGTCATCTTCTTCCACAGGCTTCTTGACAATCACGATCAACAGAAACAGACCGAGGAATCCGCAAAGGATCAAGGGGAAGTCCATGGGCCTAAAGCGGCCTTCATCGAGTCCGGAAAATTCGGGCTGGGTCAGCAACTGCCCCAGCTGTCCGTCTATCCGGTCCAGGGTGCTGGCGAAATCCGCCGGCCCAAGCCAAAATAAATGAAAGCCCTCCCGTTTCATGAAATCAACGAAGCTTTGCCCCGCGACCCGAGTCTCGCCCGAGCGGATTCGTTCCAGCGATTCGGCAAGCTTCGACACGATTTCGCTGGGAGTTCCTCGCGGCACGCCGAGCCCCCTCCAGGCCCCCAGCGACCAGTCGTAGCCGATTTCGGCAAAAGTGGGCACGTCCGGAAACGCCTCGGAGCGGCTGGCAGCCATGACTCCGAGCGCGCGAACCTGCTTGTTGGCCAATTGGATTCTGGCCTCCGGCAGGCTGCAGGAGACCACATCGAGGCCGCCGCTCAGGAGCTCCTGCAGAGCCGGTCCCGAGCCGTGCATGGGAACCCACCGAATCGAATCCACGCCCAGCCCGATGGAGTTGAGCCAACCGGCCAGAGCCAGATGCCAGATGCCCCCTGTGGCCGTCCCGGAAGCCGTCAAATTTCCGGGATCCGAACGCAGATCCGCAACCAGGTCTTCCAGATCGTTCCAGCGTTGGTCTTCATATCGGACCAACAAGGCGGAGGGATCCTGATTCAACATTACGACGGGCTCGAAATCCCGCCACGTCAGTTGCGTCAGGCCGCGCCAGTGAAGCATCGTGATCTCGACGGTCATCATCGTGACGGTATAACCGTCCGGACGACCGTTCGCCCCCCGGCTGTGGCCGGTGACTCCGGCGCCACCGGTATTATTGATCACGTTGACCGGCACGCCGAGATCCTCTTCCAGGTAGGCGGCAATCTGACGCGAGAGCCGGTCCGTCCCTCCCCCGACCGCCCAAGGGCACACCAGCAGGATCGGTTGCTGAGGGTATTCGCCCTGACTTCGGCAGGCCGCCGAAGTGAGCAGGATCAGAACGATTGCCAGAGATGTGAGGATTCGACCCCTCGAACCCGTCATCCGATTCGAAATGGCGGGGGACTGATTCTGACCGGAGCGATGGGCGACTGGGCCTGACCTCATGAAGTTCCTTTGAATGAAGCGGCGCTTGGATCGGGAAGTTTCGGAATCAGCGGAGTCGGTCAAAAACGCGATCGATCGCCTCCAGCGACTCCTGAATCTCTTCCTCTCCGTGGACCACTGAAAGATAGACGCGGCCGTCCGGCAAAAAATGCAGGCCTTCGGCCAGGCATCCAAAAACAAAACGTCTCAGCATGTCGCGGTCGTCGTGGAGCGTATCCCGATATTCCCGCAGGGCGGGCACTTGAGTAAAGTGCAGACTGAAGGCCGTCCCGAAGCCGCTGACCAGCAGCGGCAGCTCGTGCTTTTCGCCAAGCGCCCTGATTTGGTCGGCGAAATTCTGGCCGAGTCGATTGGCGCGTTTCAACGGCGCGCCTTCGTCCTGCGACAACTCATCGAACGCGCACTTGGCCGCGCAAAGCGAAAGCGGCGCGCCGTTGAAGGTACCGCCGAAGGCGACGCCTCCGTCGTAGACCTGCATCAGGATGTCGGCTCTGCCCGCCACCACGCTCAGGGCGGCACCCCCGGCTACGGCTTTTCCAAACGTGGCCAAGTCGGGCGTGACTCCGTAGAATTTCTGGGCCCCCGCCAAATCCAGCCGAAATCCGGTGATGATCTCGTCAAAGATCAGCAGCGTTCCGTTGCGCGAGCAAAGCTCTCGGATCGTCTCAAGGTAGCCCGGCGCAGGAAGAACGCCCCCTCCATTGCACAGGACGGGTTCCATGATCACGGCGGCGATGTCCGGGCCCATCTCCTCAAAAAATTCGGCCACTGATTCGGGGTCGTTCCAACGCGCGACCAAAACGTTTCCCAGCGTTGATTCCGTTTGGCCGCGGGAGCCCAGCACAGGTCTGGGGCGCCGGCATTTTCCAATCTCTTCGAGGGTCGGCCGGTAGCTGACCAGGATGGAATCGAACCACCCATGATAATGCCCCTCGAACTTGAGAACGAGATTCCGCCCGGTAAAGGCCCGGCTGAGACGCATGGCCAGATGCACGGCCTCGCTTCCGCTGGAGGTGAACATGACCCGCTCGGCGCATGGCACCACGCGCTGCAGTCGCTCCGCCACCTCGAACTCCAGTTCATGCTGCGCGCCGAAGGTCAGAGGAAGCCCGGCCTGCTCCCGCAGCGCCTCGACCACCCGGGGGTGGCTGTAGCCCAGAATCATCGGCCCCCACGCCAGACCGTAATCGATGTAGCTGTTGCCATCGACATCGGTCAGACGCGGCCCGGAACCTTCCCGGAAGAACAATGGAACCGGCGCCTTGGCGCGAAACGGACTGCTGACCCCCCCTGCCAGCGACGCCCTGGCCCGCTGCATGAGGTCACTGGAACGGCTCCAACTTGATTTCAAACTTGCACTCCGTGCGCTCAGTTTTCCGGCGACTCAAGTCCAAACAGCGGCCTGCGAGCGTTTTTGTAGGTGAAGTAAGCGGGATTCACCGCGGTCGTGCCCGGCGAATCGACATTGATGATCTTGTGGACGATCGGTTCGTAAGCGGCTCTGGGCGCAATGGCGCCCTTTGCAACGAGGATTCTCTGTCGTTCCGGATAAATCCCCACGCTGATGATCTGATGGAGACTGTTCGGACTGGTTTTTTGTCCAGTCAGAAGGATCAGGTTCGGAAGATCTGGCGTCGAGCCCTCGACCTCGAGGACGGCGCACTGACCCATGCTTTGATACCGTCGCCCTCCGTGTCTCACTTCGGTCTCCACGTAGTTCCCGTCGTGAAGCGATTTAATGCGGCCTCGAACCCGCACCGGGGAACCGTGCAGGTCGTCAGTCTTTCCGCCCACTTCCATGTCAAAGCTTCCGCCCACACCCAGACGGAAGGCCTCTTCCGTCGCTGCTCGATCGTACATTGCCATCACCCACCCCTGCGCCCGCTGTCGGATCAGTTCCTCCAGGATGAAGGTGGCGTCGCCTGAAGAGCCTCCGCCGATGTTGTCGGCCATCTCCATCAGAAGGATCGGGAACTCTTCGCTTTCCATGGCGAGCTTGACAGCCTCGGCCGGCTTGGGAAGATCCAGACCCAGCCGGTCTCGCGTGGCGTAAACCATGTCAGCCAGCCTGTGGGCTTCTCTGCGGGCCAGCTCCGGATCCCCGTCGGTCGCAACAACGACGCTCGGGCCCATCGCCGGGGAATCGGCATACTGATATCCTCCGGAAACGCTGACCGCCAGTATTTTCGGATTTTCCTCAAGCCGCCTGCTCTCTTTCACAATAGGCGTCAAAGGTCCGTTGAATGTGTTCTGGTGGACGATATTGTAAAGCATGGGGGGCTTGGCCACCACTTGAACCGGCTTGACGCGGCCGGCGACGATGCCGGCCATGACTTCCGCAGCCTGCAGCCCTCTTTCATACGTGTCCAGGTGCGGATTCTCCTTATACGTGATCAAAACGTCCGAATCCCGGATGATTTCTTCGGAGACGTTGGCGTGAAAGTCGTGAGTGACCACGATGGGAAAGTCCGGACCAAAGGCCTCCCGAATGCGGCGAACGATCTCCGCATCGCCATGAAGGTGCTCCTCGGAAACCATGGCCCCGTGATTGATCAGGATCAATCCGTCCAGGTTGGAAGCCTGGGACAGGCGCTCCAACAGCTTGCCCGTGAGGGTTTCAAAGGCTTCCGCAGTGACCGGCCCTTTTGGGGAGGCGTCGGCAAAAAAGGTGGGGTGCAATTCCAGTCCGAAACGGCGCGCCCCTTCAATCACTCCGCTGCGAACGCTTTTGTCGCGTCCCGCCCGTTCAAACCACTCCGGCGTGGCCTCCGGAGTCTCCTGGCTAAACTCGCTCAGCGCCGTTGGATCCGGGTTAAAGGAATTGCTCTCATGACTGATTCCCCCGATGGCGATTCTGGGCTTCCGCGCGCTTTGGGAAAAGCCCGACGCCAACAGCAGGAATGTGAACAGCCCAGCAAACACGGCCGGTTTCATAAGTCTTTTGATGATCATCATTGACTCCATCGTCTGATGAATCGGCGGGGTCGCTGTCTGTCTTTCCAGCCCCCGCAGAGGAGGAAAGGGACAGATGAAACCGGCCGTCGCTTGGGGGGAAACATCTACTAATCCCTCGGAAAGCAGCCTGTTCCGGAATAAGCTCTTTCCCTCCAGAAGCGCCGCTCTTCGGGCGGCTTGAGGCCCCGCTCCGCCAGCTTTTGCCGAACGTAAGCCTCGCACTCCTGCTGATAACCCAAATCCCGCATGCTGATGCGGCCGTACAGATCGCTGGGCTTGTATCTGCCTCCGCTGCTGACGTACTTGTTGATTCGCCACTCGTCGATGATCGTGTAGAGTTCGGAAACGTCTACGACATCCTCCGCAACATGGGGCGGAATGAAGGTGACGCCTTCGCTGTCCCCGACCACGACGTCCCCGGGCATGACGGTGACTTCTCCGATCCGGATGGGAACGTTGATTCCGGTCAGCATCAGGTCTCCAAAGACGCCCGGCCAGACTCCTTTGACGTAGATGGGATAGCCCAGCGGCTCGATTCCCTCCTGATCCCGAAGGGCGCCGTAAATGACGAAGCCATTTCCGGTCCGCGCAATGATGGCCGCGGCCAGGTTGTCTCCGACAAACACGCCGTCGCGGATTCGGCCGCCGGCCATGTCGGCCACGACCACGTCGCCCGGCTGGAGCATGTCCATCACGCGCACGTTGTGCTGAGAAAGACCAGCTTCGCGCGCTTCGCTCTCAATGATCTCCGCCATTTCAGGACGTCCGGGCATGTACTGGCAGGTAAACACCCGTCCGATGAGCCTCTTGTCCCGATTGAGAATCAGCCAGTCTCCCTCCCACTGGTGCTCGTACTCGTGAATGAGTCGAAGCGGACCCCAGGCGGCTTCCTCCGACGTGACCCTGATCGCCTTCATTCGGTCGATGATCTCATCCGGAACTTTCGGCCTCCCGTCGGGAAAGCGCTCCCCCGTCCAGTTCGGCGTATACTTGATGATTTCCTCCCGACCCCATCCGTCCAGCTGAGCGTAAAGCGGTTGAGCCATGAGAAGCGCAGCCAAGGTGATGAACCAGCGAAATTTCATTACAGAAGCTCTCCTTTCTAATCTAGCCCGGATTTTGCACGCGGGTCCCACTGCGGCGCCGGACCCGCGTGCAAAATCCGGGCTAGCGTCCTGAAAACTCTGAAACGCCGGGCAAAGCGTCGATGCTGCAAACTCGAACACCCCCCGGCTACTGCCTGCTGCGCAACCCGCACATCGGCGTTTCCTCGGAAGGAACGGGAGGAGTCAAGCCTTTCTCCCGATACTTTCTCGACACGTATTCGTAACACTCGCGGCTGTGAGCCTGATTCTGAAACGCGATCCGGCCGTATAGCTCGCTGGGCTTGATGGAACCGCCGGCGGCCAGAAACTTGTCCTTGCGCCACTCGTCGACCAGCGTCGTGACCTCGTGATGTTCCGCGACCTTTTCGGCCAGGTGGGCCGGAATGAAAGTAAGGCCCTCCTTGTCGCCGACGACCACGTCTCCGGGCATCACGGTCACATCGCCGATCTGTATGGGAACGTTGATTCCTACCAGCATCCGGCCCGGAAAAGTGCCCGGAAAGGGGGCCCGAAAATAAATCGGAAAGCCCAGAGGCTCGGTTCCTTCGACGTCGCGGATTCCTCCGTTGTTGACGTATCCTTTGCCGGTGCGAGAGTAGATTGCCGCGGCGAGATTGTCTCCGGTAAAGACGCCGTGGACGATGTTTGCGTAGTGATCGACGATCACGACGTCGCCGGGTTGCAACAGGTCCATGACCCGGACGTTGCTTTGCGAGTCTCCTCTCTCCTGCGCCTCAGCCTCGACGATCGAGCTGATTTCGGCTCGTCCCGGCATGTAACGCGCCGTAAATACGCGCCCCACCAGGCGTTTATCCGAGTTCAAGATCTGCCATCCCCCTTCCCACTGATGGGGATAGCCTTCGCGACGCAACGGCCCCCAGGCGGCCTCCTCGGAAGTGGCGTTTTCCAGGCGCTCCAATACCGCGTCCGGAACGCGCGGACGTCCGTCCTCAAAGCGCTCGCCCTGCCATCGAGGGGTGTACTTGATGATCTCGTCCTTGCCCCATCCGGTCATTTGGGCGTTCAGACTCGGAATCGAAGCAACGATCAATACGGCGAGCACCTGGCGAATTCGCGCCATTTCATTCATTCCCTTATCTGATTTCGCGTTTCGTTCGCGCTGCCTGATCACGACCTGCGTCCCGGATCAAAACGAGTACTTGAGTCCGAATTGGAGCGAACGCATCGACTTGGCCGAAGTGACCCGACCGAAAGTCGAGGCAACTCGGGCGTTCGACGACGGCGCATTCCAGTTCGGATGATTCGGAAAGTTGAAGGCCTCAAATCGGAACTGCAGCGAATGATTTTCGCGAATGGCGATGTTCTTGATCATGGAGAAGTCCCACCCCTTAAAGCTCGGCCCTATGAGCGTATTGCGGCCGGCCGAACCATATTCGAAGAAAAGGTTCGGATCGGAGGCGTCGAAGGCTTCGATGTTCCAGAACTTGTCGACCGTCGGATTCTCCGGGTGCGGGTCGGCCCCGCTGATGGCATGCGGCCGGTTCCCCCACTGCGTGCCGTTGGTGTCGCCGATCGAAGATAAAGAGATCGGCGAGCCCTCCGCCAGCGTAATGATGCTGCTGACCTGCCATCCGCCTATGATCGCATTCAGGACACCCGGAGAATTCCCAAATCGTCGACCCACGCCGAATGGCAGCTCATACAGAATGGACCCCACAAATCGTTTGCCCACATGAAAGTTGGACAGCCCTCGCTCCGCACTGAAATCGTAGCCATTGATGGCCAGAAGCCAGTCTCCCTCCTGATTGCGGATCGCGCTTCCGTTGTCGATGGACTTGGACCACGTAAAGCCGAGCAGGTAGGTCAGGCCGCCGGAATATCGACGTTGAAACTTGAAGTTTCCGGCGTGGTAATTGGATTTGATGGAGCCGTCCAGAAAATGCAGCCGCCCGAACACGGGCCAGGGCCGGCGGTCTGCGATGGATCGCCCGTCGTCCAGACCGGTTCTCGGCACCGGCTCGTTGTAGCTGCGGATGCGTTCCAGTTTGGATCCGGAGTTGCCCATGTAACCGACTTCCAGCGAGGAGCCCTCGGTCAGTTCGTGCTGGATGTTGAACAGCCACTGCACCACGTATGGCGTCCGTCGGAAGGGATCGTTGCCCTGGACCTGCGTGGATGACGGAGCGCAAAAACCGTCCCAGTTCGAGCAGCCGGCCAGCGGCACGTCGTTTCGCCACGGATCTTCCAGCGGCGAGTTAGGGCGCTCCTGACTGGAGAAGAAGAAGGTGCGGCCGGAGAGGTTGCGAACCATATCGAATCTGGCCTGACCGATGTCCTGAGTGAAAAAGACGCCGATTCCGGTGCGAAAAGACCAGCGCCGATTCGGACTGTAAGCCAGACCGAGCCGAGGCGCGAAGTCGTTGTTGTCGGGAAAGACGCCGCCTCGTCCCAGACGATCGCTGGCCTCCACGGAAACGATGTCCGGGTAGCGTATGAGCGACTCATGGTAGAAATCCGAGACGCCCGGCCGAACCAGACCCGGCACCTGAGTTTCCGGCGCCAGTACGGCTCGGTTGTCCGGCCCGACGATCACGCCCGAATCGAACACCTGATAGTTGACAATGGCGCCGTACTTGTCGTGGAAAGGCCTCCAATTCTCGTAGCGCAGGCCCGCATTGATCGTCAGCTTCGGGGTCAATCTCCATGTGTCCTCGAAGAAGGCCGCGAATACGTTGCGGCGAAACATCGCGGTCGGCATTCCAAGCGCGCTCTGGGCAACGTCGACGTGACCGAGCAGGAAGCTGGCGAAGGCGTGTCCAGTGGTCTGCCTGTTTGCGGGATCCGCCGTTTGTGGGGAGGAGAAACTAAAGACTCCTCGCGGCAGGTCGTTTCCGGTCTGGTTGTACCGATCGCGGCGGTATTCCGCGCCGAACTTGAACGAGTGCTGACCTCGAATAACGCTGAGGGTGTTCTTGAAGTGAAAGCTGTGGTTGCGGTTGATGTACGGGCCTACGTTGGATTCCGCGAAGCCGCTGATTCCATCGCCCAGGCCGATCTGCGGGGCGCCCCAAGCCGCTTCAATGGGGGCGGGAAGCCCGACGATGCCCAGTTCTTCGCTCACGTTCCTTGTGAAAGCGTGATGGCCGATGCGGTCGTTCTGGAATTGATTGTAACCGGCCCGGCTTTCCATCACCGTTGACGTGCCGAAGTTGCGGATGTTGGAAAGGACGAATTGGTACACGCGTGTGTCCACGCTTCCCACCTGATTGGGAAACGTGGCTACATCGGTCAACAGTTCGTCGCCCCAGCTGAAACGGCCGTTCCAGCTGGACCGGTCGCTGGCGACGTAGTCGATGCGTTGAGTGAACTGATTGTGGTCCAGGATCCGAGGCACCTGCCGGACGTAGTTTTGAAAGGTGTTGTCGCCGGGAACCGTGGGTTCCGGATAAAACTCCAACAACTGCCGCGCGATCGGGTGAATTCGCTCGTTGGGAATCTGATTGTTGAGAAACTGAGTCGCGGAAACGGCAATCTCGTCGCCGGTGGGCCCCACGGCGAAGACGCGGGTGTCAGGGTCGAAAATGGGCCGAGTCACCGCCGAGAAATCACCGGCCCGCATCGCCAGCGTCGCCACATTGGCCGTCCTCTGAAAAGTGTTCCGGTCGCGCAGAAGTTCCATATTGGAGAGGAAGAAAAGCTTGTCGCGGAAAACGGGTCCGCCGAACGTATAGCCGAACTGATTGCGGCGGAATGGATTCTTTTCCCCCTCCTGCAGCCACTCCTTTGCGTCCAGAGCGGAATTGCGATGAAAGTGGAAGAGAGTTCCGTGAAATGAGTTCGTTCCCGATCGCGTATTGACGCTGACCTGCGAAGTGGCGGCGCCGTGTTCCGCGGAGTAGACCCCCGTCAAGACCTTGAACTCCTGCAAAGCGTCGATGGAGGGGCGAATGATCCACGAATTGAAGTTCACGTCGGTGTTTTCAACGCCGTCCAGCGTGTACCGCGTGAACTGAATACGCTGACCCGCCACGGAAATCACCTGGTTGCCTCGCTCGCCCCCTTGCCGGCTGGAAGTAAAACCTCCGGCGCCTCCTTCGGCTGAGACGTTTGGGCTGAGCGCGATCAGCGAGGTGTAATTTCTCCCGTCCAAGGGTAGCTCCACGATCCTCTTCATCTCGATGACCGTTCCCAGCTCCGCGCTTTCCACATTGATGAGCGGCGTTTGTCCCGCAACCTCAATGATCTCGGTCATCTCGCCCACCTGGAGCACGAAGTCGATGCGGAGCACGTCGCCGACCTGCAAGGTGACGCGACTGCGGCTGGCGGTGCTGAAGCCCGGCAGCTCGGCCTGCAGATCGTAAACTCCGGGGCTCAGGAAAGGCACGCGGTAGTTGCCGGTGTCATTGGTGACGACGGTTCGGACGAATCCCGTCGCGGGATTCGTGATCGTCACCGAAACGCCCGGAAGCACCCCTCCGCTGGAATCCTGGACGACGCCAGTAAACTCACCGTAGTTTTGCGCGCTGGCAGACGTCCAGCACACGGCCAATGCGACCAGAAACATCGCGTAAACACGTAAGCGCAGCATGTTAAGCTCCTCTCTGAAGAGTCTCATTTGCGGGCGGCGAACGAGGCGGACTGCTGATTCGGCTCATCCGCAAGCGCGATCAAAGTCCACATCCCCGCAGCCTCGCGGTCCGCGACTCGTGAAAGAATCTCCGCTTCAGTCTTTGGTCCCGAAGCGGATTCGCCTTCGGTTGCGACGCACTGACGGTTGAAATCAGCTCAAATTCGTCTTTCAAGCGAAGGATGATCCTGTACCCGAACGAACATCGAGGCGCCCATTGATTGACCCGTCCCCTCTCAACTTTGACGGAACGGGGAGAGTCTATATCGAACTCAAAACTGTGTCAATAGAAAAAGATAAGTTTCTCTCTTGAAATATGAGCGAGAAATCACACGCTTAGCCCGCCGCTCAGGTATCCTTAAACCGGCGTGATTTTTATTGTTCCGCATTGGCTTCAAGCGGCGACCGATCCTCTGGGCTCAGGCGGCGCGTTGTCCTGCGGCGAATGCTAAAGCGAAATCGATGCGTTCGGAGCTTCCATCCATGCAGGACGCCGGATTGACGCCAACCATGGCAGAAACGAAAAAGCAAATCGAGAGGGAAAGGGAGTCCGCTTACTGGGTGCCGATGGTCGGGCATGCTATCCGGATTCTGGAATGCTTTGAGAACGCCGATTCGGAGTTGAGCCTGCAGGAAATCTGCGAAAACACCCGCGTCCACAAGTCCTCCGCCTTTCGAATCCTTTACACCCTCTGTCAACTGGGTTATATCACCAGAAAGGACCGAGCCGGCAAGCAGGCGCGCTACCTGATCGGCGCCAGGCTGACGGAAATCGCCGAACGGATCCGCTCCAACCAGGACATCATTGCCATTGCCAGGCCCTTTCTGAGTGAAATCCGTGACAGGTTTCAGGAAACCGTAAATCTGGCCGCATTTAGAAACGGCGATTTTGTATACCTCGATATTTTGGAAAGCCGCCAATCTTTCCGGATGACCGGCCAGGTTGGATCCAGGATTCCGTTTCATGCCGCTGCCGTCGGAAAAGCCATTGCCGCTTTCCTTCCCAGGCCGGTCGTTCAGCAGCTCTTCGAACAAAACAACCTGACCGCATTGACCTCCAACACGTTGACGACGCGCTCTCAGTTGCTCAAGGCGTTTTCGGTGATCCGAAAGCAGGGCTACGGCGTCGACGACGAGGAAGTGGAGCTTGGCGCCTACTGCGTTGCGGCGCCGATTCGAGACAACGACGGAATTGCTACGCACGCCATCAGCGTCTCCGGACCCGTTCCGCGCATCCGCCCGAATAGACAGGAGATCATTGAAACGCTGCAACGAGTGTGCGCGATCCTTTCCAGGAAGCTCAACAGCTGAATCCCTCGGCAAGTTCATTGCGGAATCCCCAGGAGAATGCGCCGCTCGGATTTCTCCGTTGCAATTCTCGCCTCCCCTCTCCATACTACGCGCATGATGATTACCCTGATTTTCGTCCTGGTGCTGGTGGGAGTCGTGGTGGTGGTCGGGTTTCTAGTGGCGGGGACCTACAATCGTCTCGTGGCTCTTCGAAATCGATTTAAGAACGCGTACGCTCAAATCGACGTGCAGTTGAAGCGACGATACGACCTGATTCCGAATCTGGTTGAGACAGCCAAAGCCTATTTGAAGCACGAGCGCGAAACGCTGGAGGCGGTCATCCAGGCTCGAAATCAGGCTATGCAGGCTTCCAAGGCGGCCGCCGCGCATCCTGAAGATTCAGGAGCCGTCATGGGTCTGGTGGGAGCGGAAGGAATGCTCACGGGCGCTTTGGGTCGGCTCTTCGCACTGGCGGAAGCCTATCCCGACCTGAAGGCGAATCAGACGATGCGTCAGCTCAGCGAGGAGCTGGCCTCGACCGAAAACCGGGTCTCATTCGCCCGCCAGGCCTACAACGATGCAGTGATGACCTACAACACCTCCCGCGAACGATTCCCCACCAATTTCATCGCGGGGATGTTCAACTTTCAGCAGGCGGCGCTCTTTCAGGTCGACGTGGAAGCCGAAAAGGAGGCGCCCAAGGTCTCCTTTTCCTCTTGAACGCCGGCACGGCGATTCTCGAGGGCCCCCGTGAAGGCGAATTCCGATCGTTCCGATGGACTTTTTTGAATCACAGGGCCGGGCCCGAACCAAGACCCGGCGACTGGTCTTCCTGTTTATCCTTGCCGTCTGCCTAATCATCGTCGTCACCTACGTGACGGTGATGGTGCTGCTGCATACCGGACTCGAATCGGAAGGCGTCTCCCTCTGGATTCCGGAGCTCTTCATTTTGATTTCCGGCGCCTGCGTCCTTCTGATCGGAGGAGGCTCCCTGTACAAGATTTCAACGCTCAGAAGCGGAGGGCCTGCCGTGGCGGAGCTGATCGGAGGGCGCATGGTCCCTCCCGACACGGCCGAACCGGATGAGCGGCGCCTGATGAACGTAGTCGAGGAAATGTCGCTGGCTTCCGGCGTCCCGACGCCCTCCGTTTACGTCCTGGACCGGGAGTCCGGGATCAACGCCCTGGCGGCGGGCCATTCCCTGTCGGACGCCGCGGTGGTGGTCACGCGCGGCGCCCTGGATCAGCTGACCAGGGACGAGCTGCAGGGAGTCATCGCGCACGAATTCAGCCACATCCTCAACGGAGACATGCGACTGAACATTCGTCTGATCGGCGTGCTGTTTGGAATCCTGATGCTGGCGGCGGTCGGTCGGGGGGCCCTGCGCATGGCCTTTTATTCCGGAGGCACGCGAGGCGGGCGGCGGGACGGACGATCCGCCATGCCGCTGTTGGCGGTCGGCTCGGCCCTGATTCTGATCGGTTCGGTCGGGTCTTTGATCGGAAAACTGATTCAGGCCGCCGTGTCTCGACAACGAGAGTTCCTGGCCGACGCTTCAGCGGTGCAATTCACGCGCAACCCCGACGGAATTTCCGGCGCGCTCAAGAAAATCGGAGGACTTGCCGGCTCTCGCATCGGAAACTACCATGCGCACGAATTGAGCCATTTTTTCTTTGCAAACGCGCTGGGCCGAAGCTTTTTCGGACTGTTCTCAACCCATCCTCCCTTGCGGGAGCGCGTTCGTCGGCTGGATCCCCGTTTTTCGGCGGAACTCGCATTCGAGGAAAGCGTCGCGCCCGACCCGGACCTCGAAGCGTCGCAAGCCTTCGCGGGAGCGGATCCCTTTCGGGGGCTGGAGTGGACCTCTTCGCTCTTCAGGGGGCTGCCTGTGGTGCCGGAGGCGTTTCTGGCGTCGACGGGAAACCCCACCAGCGCACATCAGCGGTATGCGCACGCCCTGGCGGGGAATTTGCCGGAGCAGGTGAGACGCGCGGCTCATCAACCGAGCGACGCTCGCCTTTTGGTGTACTCCCTTCTTCTGGATCCGAATCCCGAAGTCCGCGCGAAACAGTTCGACGTCTTGCGCTCGCAATTGGACGAGTCTTCGATCGCATTGGTCGAAGAGCTTTCCACAGCGGTTTGCGCGGCCGGGATTCCGGCCCGGCTGCCCATCCTGGATCTGGCGATTGGGACCCTGCGCCGCCTGTCATTCTCTCAGTATCGCGAATTTCGCGGCCCCTTAAGGGCGCTGATCGAGGCCGACCAGCGGGTCACTCTGTTTGAATTCATGCTGGAACGAGCTCTGGAGCGCCATCTCGGAAACGTCTTCAATCCCATTGGGGCGAAGCGAGTCGAGTTTGAGTCGGCGGCCCCCCTGCAGGAAGATATGGAGGTCGTCCTTTCCGCGCTGGCTCGTGCGGGCTCGGGAGACGAAAGCCGAGCTCGACAGAGCTTCGAGGCCGCAGCAGCCCGACTTCCCTTTTCCCCGGATTCATTGCGTCTGCAGTCGAGGGATCTCTCCTCCTTTTCGCGGCTCGACGAGGCTTTGGAAAGAATCGATCGTTCGGTCCATTCGGTCAAGGAGGCTTTCTTGAACGCTTGCGCAGTTTGCGTCGCTGCTGACGGGACGATTCATCCTGAGGAGGCCGAACTTCTTCGCGCGATCGCCGACTCGATCGAATGTCCAGTGCCTCCGATCATTCCGCGGTAATGGCGCTTTGCGTCAACGGGCCCCGCTTCGTTTGCGAGGAGGCCTTCGTTGCAGAAGCGCCCCCCATGCCTGCCGCTGATCGGGGCGGCGCGATTGTCGGAGCGACGCGGCCGCTTCGGGCGCGTTGATTTGCGGCAGACCGCCCGGCTGAACCCGCGAAGCGTCTGCTGAACGCATCCCGTCAACGGGCCCCGCAGCGGGGCCCGTCGCTCCGACATCCGGCGGCAGGACCAGTTCGTTTGCGGAGAGGCCTTCGTTGCAGAAGCGGTTGGTTTCCTGGAATGTCCCTCAGTTCCGATCTTTTCGGAGCCGGATCGTGCCTTTTCCGCCCGCCTCCTCGATCGCGAAATCGGCAGGCATTTGAAACAACTCCGGATCCGGCTCCATCCGCTGGATGTTGACAAGCCGAAAAACGGTTTCCCCCACGCGCGGATCGTAATGGCGGCTCCAGACCAGAGTTTCCAGCTCGGGCGAGTACCAGCGCTCCGTCACGACTTCAATCGGCAGCTCATTGCCGATACGCCCGGCGGGGATGGTCAAAACGGTTCGGCTTCCCTCCGACAAGACGCCTTCAATCGTGCGGGCTCCGAGCTCTTCCGTCACGGTGTTTCCTTCGGCTTCCGCAGGCAGGCGATGGAAGCGGAAAGCGGCGGCGGAAGGCGCTCCGCGAAAGCGGATGCTTCGCTCCGCCAGCTCGTGGTCCGCGTGATGCCCGTCGCCCCGCGACCTTGTGACGACGACGGTCTCGGACTCCGTCCGCTTTCCGTCTTCGGAGTTTTCCATCCGGAAATGAAAGGATCCCGCCGGCGTGCGGCGCGCGATCTTCCTGCCCGGCTCAAGAATCAGGGTCTGGGAGTCCACCGGGTCATGGATCGTGATGATCCGCTGAGGCTCTCCATCAGTCGTCCAGGGCCCGATGGTGTCCAGAACCTGCTCTCGCCGGATGCGGCCTTCGCTGTCCCGGTGCAACGTCGTAGCGCTTTGACGCACGATCCGGTTGCCGTCCCCCAGCGTCTGGATGACTTCGGTAACGGCTTCCGCCGAAAACGGATTCCCCTTGACAGCCTTGAAGTCGGCAAGACTGAACTCGGAGCGAACGAACTGAAACGTCGCTCCGTCGCCTTGAAACATGAAGGGGGCCGCCGACTCCCGCTGAATGTATATCTCTTGGGCCGCCAGCGGCGTTCCGACGGTTGAAACGGCCGCGACTGCAAAAAGAGCTTTCATTGCGATCTTTCTCATTGCTCTCTCCTTTTCCATGCAAATGACTGTTTGCTGCACGTTCACTTCACTTCCAATGAAACCGGTCGTACGAATCGGATGGCGCGCGCCACCCCGTCGACCCCGACCAGAACATCCGCGTCGATCTGGGCGAAGGCTGAATGATCGGATACAGGGAGGCCGAAATAGGTCATCGAAGATTCGGGCAGCCTGACGCGAAAGTGCTGGGCGCCCTCCAGACAGCGCAATTCAGGACAGCTTGTCAGCGCGAAGAAGTCTGTCGCCAGATCCGCCTCGGCCGACCAGCT
>DATKAT010000057.1:0-7882 GCA_035514675.1 Acidobacteriota bacterium
TCCGAAAAGCCGGCGCGCAAGCCGATTGAAGAGGAAGGGGTTCTGGTTCGCGTTGGCGACGAACGGACGATGGAAACCTTCAATCAAAATCTTCCGGGAATGAATATCGGCGAGGAACGGGCCTTCGAGGTCGAGTATCCGGAGGATTATCCGGAGAAAACTCTGGCCGGACAGACGGTTCGGTTTGTGGTGGAGGTCACAGACATTAAGAGGGAAGTCCTTCCAGAATTGAATGATCAGTTCGCCCGAGATCTGGAATACGATTCGCTGGACGCGCTGAAGAAGGGGATTGAGGCGAACTTGAAGCAGTTGACTGAAATCAACCGGAACAATCAATTGCGGGAGAAGGCGATCGATCAACTGATCGAGCGCACCGAGTTCGAGCTTCCGAATTCGATGGTGGATGCGCGAATTGACCGGAAGCTGGAGGAAGCGGCTTATCGCCTGGCCCATCAGGGGCTCGACCCCAGCCAGGCGAACATAGACTGGCGCAGGGTTCGAGAGGACTTTCGCGAGTCAGCGGAAAGAGAAGCCAGAGGGCAACTGATCCTGGATGCCGTCTCCAGAAGGGAAAGCATCGAGGTCAGCCGGGAGGAACTGGACGAGGAAGTGGCTGGAATCGCGCAGCAGTTGGACCAGCCCGTGGAAAAAGTGCGGCAATATTATCAGCAGGAGGAGCAGGTGGCGACGCTGGCCACTCAACTGGCCAGGCGGAAGGCTTTACGGATGATCGAAGAGGCCGTCGTCATCGAAAGCTAAGAGGGCCTGCATTCGCGACAGCCTGAAGTGATATGTAGTGGTTTCCGGAATTCACGGATGCTGGCGCAACCGAAGAAAGCGCTTCTGCATCTATAATGGAGCGGAAATGGACGCAGACTCGAAAATCAGATCCGGAAGACAGGGCTTTTTGAAATGACGCTGGTTCCAATGGTGGTGGAGCAGACGAATCGGGGCGAACGCGCGTTCGACATTTATTCGCGTCTCTTGAAGGACAATATCGTCTTTGTGGGGACGCCCATCGATGACAATGTCGCGAACCTGGTAACCGCTCAGTTGCTGTTTCTCGAGGCCGAGGATCCCGACCGGGACATTTTCCTCTACATCAACTCGCCCGGAGGGGCCATCACGGCGGGCTTGGCCATTTACGACACCATGCAGTTCGTGAAAAACGACGTCAACACCATTTGCATCGGTCAGGCGGCGTCAATGGGAGCGCTGTTGCTTGCGGCTGGAGTCCGCGGAAAGCGGTTCGCGCTCCCCCACAGCCGGATTCTGATTCATCAGCCTGCCATGACCGGGCTTTCAGGACAGGCTTCCGACATCGACATCCACGCAAGGGAGATCATTCGGCTGCGCCAGTTGACAAATCAGATTCTCGCCGAGCATACGGGACAGGAAGTCAAGAGAATCGAAGACGACGTGGATCGCGATTACATTATGGATGCAGAGCAGGCGATCGGGTATGGTATCATTGACAAGATTATCGAAAAGCACGCCTAGGCGTCTCGATGATTCACGATCCAGTGAATTTTTCTGGTGGAAAGCGGCCGCCAGACTGGTCCGGGAAGGATCGCGGGAGGGACATTGAAAAAAGCCGGAGACGACGTTTTGCGTTGCTCATTCTGCAATAAGAGCCAGAACGAAGTCAAGAAACTCATCGCGGGGCCGACGGTGTTCATCTGCGATGAGTGCGTCGATGTCTGCAATGAAATTATTTCGGATGACATCTCGGCGGAAGCCTCCTCCGTTCGTGAAACTCTTCCCAAACCGGCCGAAATCAAGGAGTTTTTAGATCAATACGTCATCGGCCAGGAAGTCTCAAAAAAGAAGCTCTCCGTCGCTGTTTACAACCATTACAAGCGCATCAAGCTCGGCAAGAGGCGACACCAGGATGTGGAGCTCTCCAAGAGCAACGTCCTACTGATCGGACCGACAGGAACCGGGAAAACCCTGCTGGCTCAGACCCTTGCGCGCATGCTGTCGGTGCCGTTCGCCATCGTCGACGCCACTACGCTGACGGAAGCCGGCTATGTCGGAGAAGACGTTGAAAACATCATCCTGAAGCTCCTGCAGGCTGCGGGAGGAGACCGGGACCGCTGCATGCAGGGGATCATTTACATTGACGAAATCGACAAGATTTCCCGTAAGGATGAAAACCCCTCCATTACAAGGGATGTGTCAGGCGAAGGCGTCCAGCAGGCGCTGTTGAAAATCCTGGAGGGGACGATCGCCAACGTTCCCCCTCAGGGCGGACGCAAGCACCCTCATCAGGAATTTCTTCAAATCGACACTACCAACATCCTTTTCATCTCCGGCGGGGCCTTTGTCGGCCTGGACAAGATCATCCGCAAAAGGATGGGCCGATCCGGAATCGGCTTCGGCTCCGAGCTTTCGGAAGGGCGCTGGCGAAAGCATTCCGAAACCGCGCTGATGGAGCACGTATTGCCGGAGGACTTGATCAAGTACGGCTTGATTCCGGAGTTCGTGGGCCGCGTGCCCATTCTGGCTACACTGCATGAATTGGACCGGGACGCGCTGGTTGAAATCCTGTCAAGGCCGAAGAATGCGCTTATAAAACAGTATCAGAAGCTTTTCGAATTCGAGAGCGTCGCCCTGAAGTTCACCGACGACGCGCTTGCGGCGATCGCCGAACTCGCCATCGTCAGAAAAATCGGAGCCAGAGGCCTGCGCCTCATCATGGAGGATCTGATGCTGGACATTATGTACGAACTGCCCTCGACCAAGAAGGTTAAGGAATTCGTCATCACCAAAGAGATGGTAGAAAACAAGGAGGTTGTCTTCAAGCTCCTTGAAAAGGCGGGCTAATCCGTCCCGTCCCATGTTCTCTTCGGGCCGGCGTCCTCCTGCGGCCTTTGCCTCCGTGTCGCTTCCACAACTTCACGAAGGCTTGCTTTGCGTCGGCGGCGGTCTTTTATTGAAACCTGAGGGATGCTGAAGCATCTTTTACTCTGATGCTCTGAAGTAGAGAGCGCTTGAAAAGATCAACCATGAAAGAACACGAAGTAGAACGAACTCAAACGCTGCCGATGGTCCCGATTCGGGATGTCGTCGTTTTCCCCTACATGATGGTTCCGTTCGTCATCGGGAGGGAATCTTCCGTGGCGGCTCTTGAAAAGGCGCTGCGCGGAGACAAGAAAATCTATCTGGCGACCCAGAGGGACGCCTCCGAGGACAACCCTTCGCCGCAACAGATTTACCAGGTGGGCACCGTCGCCTCCATCGCCCAGAGCCTCAAGCTGCCGGACGGCAACATTCGAGTGCTGGTCGAGGGGGTCCGACGGGCGCGAACGACGGAAGTCAAAGAGGTAGACGGCTACCTTGAGGCGACGGTGCAGTTTGAGCCCACCCCAAAGGTGTCGCAGGCCAAGATGAGCCTGCTGACCAAGCGGCTCAACCTTCTGTTTGAAGAATTTTCGAAGTTGAATCCGAACATCAACTACGAGTCGATCATCCAAGCTGCGAGAAACACGGACACGGATCGCCTCTCGGACACCATTGCTGCCAATCTGCCGATTTCGGTGCAGGACAAGCAGCTGCTGCTTGAAATCGTCAATCCGACGGACCGGATGGAGAAGATTTGCGAATTCATCGAGATCGAGATCGAAAAGATCAAGATGGACAAGTCGGTCCAGAATCGGGTCCGTAAGCAAATGGAAAAGGCTCAGCGGGAATATTATCTGAACGAGAAGATCAAGGCTATTCAGAAGGAACTAGGCCGCGATGACAAGAGCGAGATTGAGGATCTGAAGGAGAAGATCGAACAGGCCGAAATGCCCGCAGACGCTCTTGAGAAGGCGCTCAATGAGGTGCGGAGGTTGGAGCAGATGCCTCCGATGAGTGCGGAAACCACGGTCAGCCGCACTTATCTGGATTGGCTTATCTCCATGCCCTGGAACAAGCGCACCCGAGAGGTGCGCGACATCGGCCGCGCTGAAAATATTTTGAATGAGGACCACTACGGGCTCGAAAAAGTCAAAGAGCGGATCCTGGAATACCTGGCGGTTCGCCAGCTTCTCGGACGCAGCAAGAGCAAGACTCGCCAGGGTTCGATCCTGTGCTTCGTCGGCCCGCCCGGCGTCGGGAAGACTTCGCTGGGCCGCTCAATCGCCAGGGCCACCGGACGCAAGTTCGTTCGCCAGTCGCTGGGAGGAGTTCGCGACGAAGCGGAGATCCGCGGCCACCGGCGAACCTATATCGGAGCGCTCCCGGGACAGATCATTCAGGGACTAAAAAAGGCGGGCTCGCGCAATCCGGTCTTTCTGCTCGACGAAGTAGACAAGATGAGCATGGACTTTCGAGGCGACCCTTCCGCGGCTTTGATGGAAGTGCTGGATCCGGAACACAACGTCACCTTTATCGACCACTACCTGGACACCGAGTTCGATCTGTCCGACGTGCTTTTCGTGTGCACAGCCAATGTGCTGCACACCATTCCAGCTCCATTGAAGGATCGAATGGAGGTCATAGAAATCTCCGGATATACGGAGCTGGAGAAGCTCAACATCGCCAAGCAATATCTGGTCCCCAAGCAGATGAAGCAGAAAGGGTTGAAAAAGGACAGGGTCGCGTTCACCGACGAAAGCATCTTGGAGCTGATCCGCTTTTACACGCGAGAGTCGGGCGTTCGCAATCTGGAACGCGAACTCGGGAACATCTGCCGCAAGATCGTACGGAAGCTGGTAGCCAAGGATCTCAGCAAAGCACAGACCTTCGACGTGACCCGCCAAACGGTTCATGACTTGCTCGGCGCCAAGAAGTTTCGCCATCAGCTGGCCAGCAAGTCCAACGAAATCGGATTGGCGACCGGCCTGGCCTGGACTGAAGTGGGCGGCGAAGTGCTTTTGACCGAAGCGACTACGATGGACGGGAAGGGCGATTTGCAATTGACCGGAAAGCTCGGCGACGTCATGCAGGAATCCGCCAAAGCCGCGCTCTCCTTTGTCCGTTCCCGCAGTCAAGACTTCGGCCTCATGGAGGATTTTCACAAACTGAAAGACATGCACGTTCACATTCCCGAAGGCGCCATCCCCAAGGATGGCCCTTCCGCCGGAATCACTCTGGCCACCACCATCATCTCGGCATTGACCGGGATCCCAGTGCGGCGCGACGTCGCCATGACGGGAGAGATCACGCTCCGCGGAAACGTCCTGCCGATTGGCGGAGTCAAAGAGAAAATCCTTGCGGCCCATCGTGCCGGAATTAAGATGGTCATTCTTCCCAAGGAAAACGAACGGAACCTGAAAGACATTCCGGAATCGGTTTTGGAAGACATCAAAATCGTTCTTGTCGAAAACATGGATCAGGTTCTGGAAATGGCGCTGGAACGCCCGGCAACCAAGGAAAAGAAAAAGCTCAATATCGAAGTGTATGATCGGAAGCAGCCCCCTCAAATCGATTCGCCCTCAGATCGGCCAGGGGTGCACTGAGAATCGCGGAGCGCCGCCGCCGGCGGGGGGCAACGCGGCGCCGGCGCTTTGAAGCGCCGGCTCTCGGGCCGGCTGAAGGATATCAACACACAAAATCCTGCTTCTTCGCGGTTCGGTTATGCTGGGGGGCCATTTCACGCTATAATGTGGATCGTCAGTCGCGATTTATCAAGAGCGCTACTCGAAAAGATCAATATCCTGAAATCGATCTGCCCCATGTCGCCTTTGCCGGACGGTCGAACGTAGGGAAATCAAGCTTAATTAATAGCTTAGTCGGCAGGAAAAACCTTGCGCGAATCAGTTCGACCCCGGGTCGGACGCAGTTGGTTAATTTTTTCGAGGTCGAGGGCCGCTTGGTGTTTGTCGACCTGCCGGGTTACGGGTACGCCCGCGCGCCGGAACGAATCCGGGCCGCATGGGGGCCGATGATTGAAGAATTTCTGACGAATCGAAAGCAATTACGGCTCGTGGTGGTCATTGTCGACGGTCGACATCGACCAACCGAACCGGACAGATTGATGGTCGACTGGTTGTTCGAATTGGGAATCCCATTTTCCGTCGTGGCCAGCAAGATCGACCGCATTTCAAAGAATCGGCGAACCCCGGCGAAACTGCTCGCTGAAGAGACGCTGAAGGTCGACCGCGTGCTCCCGTTTTCATCGAAAACCGGAGAAGGCGTTAAGGAGCTTTGGGGCGTTTTGAATCAGGCGATCGCCTGATTCAAGCCAGTGCAATTTCGATCCGGCGCGGTTGAGCCGATCTCCGGAATCAGCAAAATGACTGGGAATGCGAGCAAAGTCATCGGCCGGCGGGTTCCCCGTTCAGCACGATCGACGAATTTGGCGGACTGTCCGAAGCCCCGGCGTTCCGACTTGGCAGACCATCAGCGTATGGGGGATTGCAACGATGAAGGTCCTGATCCCCATTTCTGGGAACTCGTCGGCGGCGAAGCGCTGGAATGCGGCCCGGCGCTGAGGTGCGAGACAGGGTCGCCCGCGGGCGAATGCGGTTTCGAGATGCGGAGCCGGCTTGATTCGAGCCGAAGGCTGACTGGGTGGGGCGCCCACCATAACCGGGAACTATTCACTTGAGGTGACAGACATGGCTGAAGTTACAGAGCCGAAGGAAAAACGAAAAAAGAAGAGGGCTGGAATCGATTCAGTCGTCGAAAACGGCAACCAGGAGGCCCTGAACATTCAGGAACTCAAAGAGATGAGCATCCAGGAATTGAACAAGATTTCGAGGGAACTGGAAATCGAGGGCGCCACAGGGATGCGCAAACAGGAGTTGATCTTCCAGATTCTGAAGGCTCAAACCGAGCGAAGCGGATTGATTTTCTCGGAAGGCGTCCTGGAGACGCTCCCAGACGGATTCGGATTTCTGCGAGCGCCTGAATACAACTATCTGCCCGGCCCGGACGACATCTACGTTTCCCCATCTCAGATTCGAAAATTCGACCTGCGAACCGGCGACACGGTTTCGGGGCAGGTTCGCCCGCCCAAGGACGGCGAACGGTACTTCGCCCTCATCAAGGTCGAAGCCATCAATTTCGAACCTCCGGGCGTGGCTCAGGAACGGACCTTCTTTGAAAACCTGACGCCCCTCTACCCGGAAGAGAAAGTCCGTCTGGAAACGAGTCAGGAAAACCTGACCGGCCGGGTGATGGATTTGCTGAATCCGATTGGGATGGGTCAGCGAGGTTTGATCGTTTCGCCGCCGCGAGCAGGAAAAACGATGATCCTGCAAAGCATCGCGCACTCTATAGAAGTCAACCACCCGGATATGGTGCTGATCGTTCTGCTGATCGACGAACGTCCGGAAGAAGTCACTGACATGACGCGATCCGTGCGCGGCGAAGTGGTCAGCTCCACTTTCGACGAACCGGCGTCCCGACACGTTCAGGTGGCGGAAATGGTTCTGGAGAAAGCCAAACGACTCGTCGAGCACAAAAAAGACGTGGTCATTCTGCTTGATTCCATCACGCGTTTAGCGCGCGCCTACAACACCGTGGTGCCCCCTTCAGGCAAGGTGCTATCGGGAGGAGTCGATTCCAATGCCCTGCAGCGCCCCAAGCGATTCTTCGGCGCCGCCCGGAATCTGGAGGAAGGCGGAAGCCTCACGATCATCGCCACCGCTTTGATCGATACCGGAAGCCGCATGGACGACGTCATTTTCGAAGAATTCAAGGGCACCGGCAACATGGAGCTGGTTCTGGATCGACGCCTGGTAGACAAGCGGATCTTCCCGGCCATCGATATCAACCGCTCCGGAACCAGAAAGGAAGAACTACTGCTCGACAAGGACACGCTGAACAGGGTCTGGGTCCTGCGCAAGGTCCTGAACCCGCTTTCGGTGACCGAGTCGATGGAACTGCTGCTGGACAAGCTGTCGAAAACACCCAGCAACGACGAGTTCCTGCGGTCCATGTCGGGAGG
>DATKAT010000058.1:0-4163 GCA_035514675.1 Acidobacteriota bacterium
CTGGATGCCGCCGTGAGAGTCGGATATTCGATCTTTGGCGTGACCGAACACGCTCCGCGAGGCGAAGAGCGATTCCTGTACCCATCCGAACTGGAAAAGGGCTACACGGTCGAAAGGCTGGAGGCGGAGTTTCAGGCTTATTCGGAAGCGATCGACTCGCTTCGGCGTCGCTTCGGCGGGCGGATGACCCTCCTGAAAGGATTTGAAGCGGAGGTCGTGCCGCATGACCGTTATGTCGAACGGATGGGCGATTATCGAGATCGTTTCGGTTTCGAGTACATGGTCGGGTCGGTTCACCATATCGGCGACGTGCAGATTGACGGCTCCGCCGAATTGTTCTCAAAAGCCGTTCAGTTGGCTGGAGGGCTGGAAGCTCTGGCCGTTCGGTACTACGAAACCGTCGCCGAAATGATTCGTTGCTTGAGACCGGAAGTCGTCGCCCATTTCGATCTGGTCCGCCGAAACGCGCCGCCCGGCGCCGCCCTGGATTCGCCGGCCATCCGCAAGGCCGCCCGCAGCGCGCTGGAAATCGCGCGGGATTGCGATTCCATCCTGGATTTGAATACGGCGGGCTACCGGAAAGGTTTGGGCGGTCCCTACCCCGACTCCTGGATCGTCCGCATGGCCTCGGAGATGGGTCTCGGGTTCTGCTTCGGCGACGACAGCCACTCGGTTTCCGATGTCGGCGCCGGACTCGAGGAGGCCCGCGACTATCTGTTGCAACACGGAGTCGACCGCATTCGCGTTCTGAATCGAGTCGCAGGCGGCCTCAGAAAGGAATGGCGGCCGCTTCTCAGTTGAATCGATAATAGGCGCTCTGGATCACAACTACGCTAACGTTTCTGCCGCAATGAGTTAATCTAAGACTCGTGACAACGACCCATTTACCGATCGAGGAACTCTTGCCATGAATGCTTCAAACCTTCGCACTACAGGTTCGCCGATGCGCATGTGGACCACTCTGTCGACTCTGGTCCTGACATTTCTGGTTCTCGGCTGTTCGGGACAGACTCTCGGCCCGGGGGCTGCGACGGGCGATACTCTTTCGGATTCGGCCGAACTCGACTGGATGGCTCGCGACCCGCTGTTTTCCAGTCTGCAGGCCAGGAAGCATCAGATGTTGAATCGAGCCGTTGTAGAGCAGACTCTCGTCACCTGGGGCACTCCGGGCCACACCGCGGAACCGGTTCCGGTGGGCGCGGTCGGGCCCGCCCGATACACTTCCCAACTGCGCGGAATCACGCAGAATACGAAGATTTTTGAGGTCAGCCGGCAGGCGGTCGACGACGGCGTCAACGTCATCCTGATCATCGGCGACGGCATGGGCAACTTTCAAATGAGCCTGCCGGTGCTGATGAGAATCGCTCAGGGAAAGGATGAAGAGACCGCCTTTCAAAGAATCATGTGGGAAGGCGCCAGCGGCTTTTCATTGACCCACTCCTACGGCCAATTGGTGACGCTGTCTTGCACCTCCGCCACCAGCCTGGCGACCGGCGTGAAGACCTATTCCCAAATTATCGGAATCAATGCCGAAGGCCATCCGGTGGAATCGATCGCCGATATGGCTTCGGCCCGAGGCTATCGCACGGGAATCATCACCGACACGCGACTGACGCACGCCACTCCTGCCGCCTTTTACGCCCACATCGTCGATCGTTTCAGAGAAAACGAAATCGCCGAGCAGCTGTCGGCCGTCGAGCATTTCAACGTGGTCCTGGGAGGAGGCGCCGCGCACCTGATTCCGTCGGGAACCTCTCTGAAAGATTTTCCGTCCTTCGCCCCGCTGCCGGATGAGCTAAATGCCGCCTCCCTTAGGGAGGACGAGCAAGACCTTCTCGCCCGAATCCTGGACAACGGCTATACGCTGGCGGTCAATCGCGAACAGTTGATGGCCCTTCCCACGGATTCGTCAAAAGTCTTCGGCCTGTTCAACGGCTCACATATCCGCTACGCCATCGACCGCAAACGCCTGGATCTGGGGGAGCCTTCGCTGGTCGATATGACGCGAAAGGGGCTGCAGTTGCTGTCGATTCAAGGAGATCCTTACTTTCTGATGATCGAGGCCGGCCGCATCGACCACGCCGCCCACGAAAACGACATCGGAACCGTCATCCGCGCCGCCTACGAAATGGAGCAGGCGCTCGGAGTCGCATACGAAGCCTACCTTAAAGCTCCCGAACAGAGCCTGCTGATCTTTACGGCCGACCATGAGACGGGCGGCCTGGGCCTGACCTACCGGGGCATGGACCCGCCTCGCCAAAAAACCCTCGCTTCGGGCCTGGAGTGGGCCACCAACTACGATACGGTTTCCTTCTCCAATTTCACCAGACATCTGGAACAGACCATGTCCTTTGCAGACCTATTCGGACAGGCCGGCTCCGCCGAGGAGTTTTATCGGCTGTACAGCGAAAACTTCCCTTTCGCCATGCCTCGAGAAAAGGCGGAGCAGATCTGGGAGATGGAGTAGGACGGGAGTCGGGAGTCAGGAGCAGTGCAAAATGGAGAAGCCGGAAGTCGGATGCAGAAATGCGGGCTAGCTCAAAGCACCCGGCGCCGCCTAGGAATGTTCGGCGTCCCGTAATATGATCGGTCTTCATGTTGCGCAGGATCCCTCTCTTGCTGCTGCTTTTCGGAGCTTCCGGCTTCCAGGCATTGGCCGAGGTTGCTTCCCTTCGCATGACGGCGCCCGACCTGGCGCTGACCGGAATTCCCTTTACCATCGAGCTGAAAGCGCTCGATCCGGAGGGAGCCCTGCTGACAGATTTTGCCGGCCCCGCCTCTATTTCCGGCCTTGAGGGCCCGTGGTCGGTCGAGTCGCCTCCAACCTTCGAGGGCGGGAGGCTGATCTTAGGCGAGGCGCGGCTGCCCCACCGCGGCAGGCATCAGATCCGGGTGGAGGCCGGCGGCGTTGCCGAAATCGGAACCGTGCGCGTCATTCCCGGGCTCCTGAGCCTGCTGCCTCCATTGCTCGCCATCCTGCTGGCCCTGATCATCCGCCAGGTAGTCGTATCATTGGCGGCCGGAATCTGGCTGGGCGCCGTGATTTTGTTCGACTACGACGTTTTCGGTGGAATGTTCCGAGTCGTGGATCACTTCGTCGTCAATTCCCTGACCGAGACCAGCCACGTCCAGATCATCCTGTTCAGCATGCTCTTCGGCGGCATGGTGGGCGTGATCACGCGAAACGGCGGCACGCGAGGCATCGCCGACCTGATCACCCGTTTCGCCCGCACCGCGCGGGGCGGACAGATCGCCACTTGGGCGATGTCCTTCGTGCTTTTCTTCGACGACTACGCGAACGTTCTGGTGCGCGGAAATCTCATGCGGCCGATTACCGACAAACTGCGGATCTCCCGCGAGAAACTCGCCTTTCTGGTCGATACAGGAGCCGCCACCGTGGCCAGCATCTTTCTGATTTCCACGTGGATCGGATACGAAGTCGGATTGATCGACCAGGGGCTGCGCATGATCGGCTCGACCCAGAGCGCGTACGCCATGTTCATCGAAACGATCCCCTATCGCTTCTATCCGCTGTTTGCACTGATTCTCGCCCTGCTGGTGAGCTGGACGAACCGGGATTTCGGCCCCATGCTGACGGCCGAAAGACGCGCCCGCAGGACCGGCCAGACCCTTCGTCCCGGCTCCCGGCCGGCAACCGATCTGACTGAAACCACGGTTGAATCCGAAAGCGAAACTCCTCCCCGCTGGATCAACGGATTGCTTCCGATTCTTACCATCCTGGCGGTCGGCCTCGGCGGCCTCTGGATGACCGGGGTGGCCGCCCTGCAGGAACAAGGGGCCGCTTCCTATGGTATCGGCGAAATCATCAGCGAAGCCGACTCCTATGCCGCCCTGCTTTGGGCCTCTCTGGCCGGATGCCTGGTCGCCATCCTGCTGACTGTGGCGCAAAGAATCATGAAGCTGATCGAAACCATGGACGCCTGGTTCAGCGGATTGAAGGCGATGCTGCTGGCCATGGTGATTCTGGTTCTGGCCTGGTCCATCGGCGCCGTCACCGAGGAACTCCACACCGCAGGCTATCTGGTTGAAATCCTGCGCGGAACGCTCTCCCCCTTCTGGCTCCCGGTGCTGACCTTTCTGATCGCCGCGCTTATGGCCTTCGCCACCGGCACGAGCTGGGGCACCATGGCCATCATGATGCC
>DATKAT010000059.1:0-2963 GCA_035514675.1 Acidobacteriota bacterium
TATCAGCCAGTCGATTCCCTGCGCGTACTCTTCCATCAGCGTCTGATGAAACTGGCTTCCTGCAAACGACCCGACGGATTGTCGATCGAAGATCGCCGCCACCTGCTGCAAGAGTTCCCGCGAAGTGGAAGCCGTCACCAGCCGACCGTGGAGCAGAATCCAGATCTCCGCGGCTTCGGAATGGCCGGTCAGGTCGCGGGTCACGACGATCGGCAGACCCTCCGGATGCTCCGTCGCCAATCGGTTCACTTCCGCCCATATCACCTGTTCCAATCCGGCGGCGTCCTCGGTAGTGGTCAACAAAAGCGGTGCGAAGTCGGAAGCAGGGCCTTCGACCACCGCCAGCACTACTTCCGGCCCAAGTCTTTCGCCCACGGTTTGAAACCGCTCCACCAGCGCTCCGATGTCATTTCCGTGTTCGTCTGTGAAGCGCCCGGCCAACCACTCGGCCAGAATCGGGTCGTGAGCCATCCGGCCCGAAAGTTCCGCCATGACTTCGTCGAGCTGGGAGGTCAGGTTGGGAACCGCTGCGACGAAAACCGGAGGCGCCGGAATCAATCCGATCAATTCGCTCGAGTACCGAAGGGAATCGCTGAAGCTCGCCTGTTGCAGTTCAAACCCGATTTCATGCAATCGTCCCAGAAGCTCCATATGGGAGTCGGCATTGCGGCTCCAGGAAATTTCTCCTGCAATCGGAGCAGCCGACAGTTTCCGTCCGCTCGCGAACTGCTCTCCCGCCTTCATTGAAAACTCATGCGCGCCTTCTCGTATCCGCACCTCTCCTTCCAGGACCGAAACCCGCGAGCCTTTCAAACCGTGGCTGACGGAAAAGACCGTACCCTTGACGTCGACTCGAACGTCCGTGGTATTTACGGAAAGTCGGCCCCGGCCCTGTTCCGCGGCTTCTACGATGATGGCGCCCCTTTCCAGATGAATGTGGTTGCCTCGCCATCCCCGACGGATCTGCAACTGAGCGCGCTCGGAAATCTCGATGGAAGTGCCGTCGGCCATCTTCAACAGGGCGGTTGAACCCGAACCGGTTCGAATCGGGGTGGATGCTTCCAGCCTCTCTCCCGGCGACAGCGGAATCAAGTCCGAGCCCGCCAGCCGAAACAACGGCCCCTGCGAGTCCTCGACGACGCTCCACGCCTCGGCCGAGAGATACGCCGGGCCGTCGACCAAAGCCGTTCGCAGCAGAAAGAAGCTCAGCAGAAGCGCCGCTGCGATACCACCCCATTGGATCCAGGGCCGGCGCGCAACTGGCGGAGCCGAGTGTACGGGGCGTTCGGAGGGGCCTGCGGCAATTGCCTGCAGCCGGCGCCGGCAGCGCGGACAGCCCCCGATATGATCTTCCAGCAGCAGACGGCGCGTTTCAGCCAGGTCGCCCGCCAGAAAATCCGACATCAGCGCTTGGAAATCCTCGCAATCCAGCAGAGAAGCATCCGCGCTCGAAAGCCGTTCCCGAACCCGCTGGACCGATCGATTCATCCGCTCGGCCGGCGGGCGGACGCTCCGTACCGAATCGATCGCCTGATCCACAAGCAGCTCTTTCTCCGTTTCATCGAATTTCATGTTCTTTCTCCCAATAATTCGGCCGCTTCGTTCTTCAGCCGGGATCGGAGCCGGTGAATCGTCACAGCGATCGTGCTTTCGGCGGTTTCGAGCATCGCGGCGATCTCCAGGTTCCGGTAGCCTTCGAGAAAACGCAGTGAAAAGATCTCCGCCTCTCGCGGGCTCATTCTGCTCAAGGAGACCCGAAGCCATTGCCTCAGCATTTGCTTTTCGATCGGGACTTCCCTTTCGTCCTTCGCGCTCCTCATGGCCTTTTCCGGCAGCCGATCGAGCGGCGCCGGCGCCGACTTCCGTTTTCGCAGGAGGTCGACTGCCGCATTGACGGCGGCTCTCCTCAAATAGGCGCCCGAGTTTCCCTTGAGGAAGGCAAAGTCGGAATGCGAAAGGAGCCGCAGGAAGACGGTCTGCAACACGTCCTCTGCATCGACGACGCTTCCGGTCAACCGGTATGCTGCCAGGAATACAGCCTCGTGGTGCTCTTCAAACAGTGACTCGAGCGCCGATTTTCTCGAACCTGCGACGCTCGCTTCCGCTTCCGCCTTTTCGCCCACCGCCAGACTCCTCGTCCCGTTCACACTATTGAAACGAACTTCGGAACCGGTTTCTTTACAGAAGGGAGAAAGAAATTTTTCCGCAAAGAATCTTCGTTTCCGTTCATCAATCCCTGCAGACCGTGAAGTCGTCGATTCCTACGCTTTGTTGAAGAAAAATGTTCACCCGAGGACGCATCGTTCAGAAAATGACCCCCCATCGTTTGGAAAATGACCCGGCCTCGGGCCCCTGCAATCCGGTCGTTTGGTTCTTGTGGAAACGGAACAGACCGGAGAGAAGGATTCCGAGCATGGGTCAATTTCAGATTGTCCGCCACAAGGTACAGGTCGAAAGAGCACGGAACCATCCGCCGCTCGTCCCCTTTTCCGAACACGTGCAGGCAGACTTCCGTGTCCGAGACCTTTGGGATGTGCTCGATGTGTCTGTCGAGCAGCTCCCGCCGTCGCGGGGCCAGAGGCAGGCCCGACCGAGGGCCGCCAGTTTTTAGCCCCCGCCCGAGCGGCCGCAGGCGCGAGGGCGGGGTCGAGGGCCCCGTCGCAAAGCATCCGGAGGGTCCGCCAAGACCCGACATGAGAAATTCCTGGGGTCGATCCTCTACACTGAGTCAGCCCGCTCCCCCTCAGAGACGCCATCGTTCGGCGTTCTGCGTCCTTTCCCGGGGGCGAAAGCCCCGAAAGCCCGCAATGCGGGCGACGATGACTAGCCCACGGCGGCAGAGACTGTCTCAAAACCCAGAATTGGGCATCAGGGTCATTTCGTAAAATGATCGTATGAGTCGACCGATAAAGGCGAATTATCAGCAGATGACGTTTTTGCCGCGAGCAGTCGAGGATTGGGTG
>DATKAT010000060.1:0-11276 GCA_035514675.1 Acidobacteriota bacterium
CATCGGGAGCGTGGTCTTCCAAGTGCACGGAGCGAGCTCGACCCGGGTAAGGCTCCAACAAGGAGACGACTTCACCGCCTCCTCGCGTTGCGGCGGCGGTATCCAGCTGCAGAACCACTTCGGCGAGGGTGTGAGACGCCAGGATGTGCCAGGGCAGTTCCCCTTCCACGGGCTGGAATTCACGGTCGAAATTGTGGACTCCGACGTGCATCTCAAAGGGGCGCAGCCGTTCGCTAACAACATTGAAGGTCTCGGCCAGCCGAAGCCACTCGTCATACGTGGTCCGAGGCTCCTCGGTATGCAGCGGAACGATCAGGAACGGACTCCCCAGGACCTGACTGAATTCAACAGTTCGTCCGAATTCATTGCCCAACAAAGTGGGAAGCCTCACATGGCAGCCGGCGGACTTCAAGCCGTTGTCGTCCAACATCCGACGCAGTTCCCGGGCCGAATAGTTCTGGTAGCCGGCGAATTCAACCCCTTCGTAGCCCATCCGCGCGATTGCGCTTAATACGCCCGGAAAGTCTTCCTGGACTTGCTCGCGAACGGAGTAAAGCTGCAGCGCGATCGGCGCTTTTATGCGACTGATCCGCCCGTGGCCGACTTCCTCGGTTCGACAGGAAACCGTTGCGCCGCCCAGAGCGATTCCGCCGATGGCGGTCAACGAGAGGCTCACGAACTCACGTCGGGAAGTCCGATCTTGACTCAACGAGCCCGATTGTCGAATGGTTGGACTCAGCATCCATTCATACTATTCAACTTCATGGAATCTGCAAGAATTTCGGGGCCCTTTTCAGCACCCATTTACCCGGCGTGCAATTGATCGCGCTCGAGTGACGGAGCGCGTCGGATTCGAGCTTGAACTCAGCAGTCGACGGTGGGAGCGGATGGTAGAATGCTGACTTGGGATTGGTAAGGCCGCTCCGAGCCTTTCCGGGAACCTGCAAGAGGGAGATCTCGGGCCGAACTTGGAGCGGTTCCCTTCCCTTGTTCGCATTCTTTACACGGATCTGCCGCTGCAATTGAGAGAGAATGCGTGGGGGCGGGCGGGATCTCAGGGAAGCCGTAATGAAACCGTCGACGCAGAAATCTATTTTCAGCAAGTCTTTTTCCCAAGAAGTTCTGGTTGGCGTCCAAGGCCTGCGTTCAGACTTCGTCCAGCTCCTGTCCGACCTGGTCCGAATCGAGTCTCCGACGCCGGATCCGGAGGCGCAGATAGGCGTTTTTGAGCGGCTCGCAAGAGAGCTGCGCGACCTCGATTTCCAAGTGAAGTATTTTCCCGGGAGGCGTTCCGGAGGGCAGATGATGGCGCGTCCTGCACGTCGGTTCCGTCCACGACCCTATCAACTGCTCCTCGGACATAGCGATACGGTCTGGCCCGTTGGCATGTTGGAGCAGATGCCCTTGACGGTAACGGAAAAGACGCTGAAAGGGCCGGGAGCGTTTGACATGAAAGCCGGGCTCGCCTCGACGATCGTCGCATTGAAGTGTCTGCGGGAATTGAAAATGGATCCGCATGTGACCCCCGTGCTGTTCATCAACTCGGACGAAGAGCTGGGTAGCGAAGACTCGGAGCGGACGATTCGCCTTTTGGCCCGCTGTGCGGATCGCACGCTGGTGCTGGAACCCGCTTCCGGCCCCGAAGGGCTGCTGAAGACCGCCCGCAAGGGCGTGGGTCAGTTTACGATCAGAATTCGGGGCCGCTCGGCGCATGCAGGTGTGGAACCGGAAGCCGGCGTCAGCGCGATTCTCGAACTAGCGCATTTGATTTTGGAAATGGAAGCGTTGAACGACCCGACCCGCGGAGTCACCGTCAATGTCGGAGTGGTCGAGGGGGGGAGTCGCCCCAATGTCGTGGCGCAGAACTCCGTGGCGGTCGTCGACGTTCGAGTTCCCACCATCGAGGACGCCCATCGGCTTGAAAAACGCTTCCGCTCCCTGCATCCGACCGTGCCTGGAATCGTTCTGGAAACGGAGGGCGGAATCGAACGGATGCCCCTGGAAAGAACCCCGCGCAATCGCGTCCTCTGGAACCTGGCCTGCGAAGCGGCTTCGCAGCTGGGGATCGCCCTGGGAGAAGAGATGACCGGGGGCGGCTCTGACGGAAACATCGCCAGCTTGTATACGGCTACCTTGGACGGCCTGGGCGCGGTCGGTTCGGGCGCCCACGCCTTGCACGAGCAAGTAGACATCGACCGAACGCTGGAAAGGAGCGCGCTTCTCGCTATGTTACTGTCGCTCGGTCCTTTGAAGGAAGGAACGCCGCAACGCCCTGCGAATGCGCCTCGGTGAGAGTTCCGAGGTTCAAGGTTCCGAGTTCAAAGTTCCGAGTTCAAAGTTCCGAGTTCCGAGTTCCGAGTTCCGAGTTCCAAGTTCCAAGTTCCAAGTTCCAAGTTCATTTGCGGGAACCTGTGTCTTTTCCATTTGTCCAGGCGTGATGACACGGTTGTGCCGCACCCTTGCGGGCGCTCTCGATGTCGGGGGGGCTCGAACCCAGCCCTCACGGACTGGGCTAAAGACTGCCGGCCTTCCGGCCTGATGCGGGCCCCGCACTTTGGCGAAACGCACCACCCAGAACCCAGAACCCAGAACCCAGAACCCAGAACCCAGAACCTAGGAACCTAGAACCTAGAGCGCCGAACGAGGAATTTTGAACTTTGAACTCGCAACCCATCACGCGGAACGCCAATTTTAAACATTCCAGAAATAATCGATCTCGCCGACCAGTTCGGCGTCTCCGACGAGTTTGATGGGCTCGCCCGACGCCCAGGCGACCTGCTGGCTTCCGGAGTCGGACTCCACGCTGACCGGGGTGTGGGCGCGTCCCGTCCAGATGGCCGCCACTGCGGCGCCGCAACTGCCGGTGCCGGAGGATTCGGTCGGGCCGACTCCTCTTTCCCAGATGCGGATGCGCAGGTGGCCCGGGCCTTCCACTCTTGCGAACGAGACATTGGAGCCTTCGGGAAAGGCGGGATGTCGCTCCAGAGCGGATCCCAATCGGGCAAGTTCCTCATTGTCGGGAAGCCGATCGACAAAGACGACGCACTGAGGGTTTCCGACATTGAGAGCGGTTATGGTCAGCGATCCGAAATCCGCGTTCAAAGCGTAATCCTTAACCAGCGGGACGGGAGGCGTGGATTGAAACGGGATTTCTTCGCTGCGAAATCGCGGCTCCCCCATGTCCGTTTCGAAGGTCCATTTCCCCTTGCCCACTTCCAGCAGCCATAGCGTTCGCATTCCGGCGGGCGTCTCCACGGCCACCGTTTGGCCTGAGACTTCGCCCTGATGCACCAGCTGGGCTGCGGCGCAGCGTAAGCCGTTGCCCGACATTCCTGCTGAACTCCCGTCCCGGTTGAGAATTTCAATGGCCGCTTCCGGCCCGGTGCTGAGGAAGATGACTCCGTCGGCCCCCACGCCTGTTTTACGGTGACAGGCCTCTCTGGCCAGTCGTGGCCTGACGGCGGTATTGACGGTCGAATCGGGAACGACCAGGAAATCGTTGCCGTAACAGTGATACTTGAAGGCTGAAACGATCATGGTCGGGCTCCGATCCCCCTGAGACTCAAAGACTACGGCCGCGGCCGATCAGTCGGTCCAGGATCTCCTGGGAGACCTCTTCGATGGACTTGCCAGTCACATCGATGATCGGCCAGGATTCATTCTGTTCGAAAACGGCCCTTGCGTACTCGAGCTCTTCGTGAATGCGGTCCGGATCCGCATAGCTGCTCCCCTCCAGCCCGAGCTGCCGGATGCGTACCTGTCGGGCTTCCGCCAGGCGTTCCGGATGGATGGTCAATCCCAGGACTTTGCGTGAATCGACTTGAAACAATTGGGACGGCAGTTTGCTGCCGACCGCAATCGGAATGTTGGCCACCCTCCATCCTTCTTGCGCCAGGTAGATGCTCAAGGGGGACTTGGAAGTGCGGCTGACGCCGACCAGAATAATATCGGCCTGATCCAGATCGGAGACGTCGTTGCCGTCGTCGTGGCGAATGGCGAACTCGACGGCGTCAACGCGATCGAAATACTCCTCGTCCACCTGATGCAAAAGTCCCGGTTGAGATGCCGGGCGAGTCTGGAAAAACTGGGACAGCTCTTCGACCAGCGGACCCAGAACGTCGATGGTGTCAGTTTCCTCCTTTTCGGCGGATTGCTCCAAAAATTCGCGAAGCTCGGACGATCCGAAGGTGTGGACGATCAGGCTGTTGCTCTTGGAGGCGGCGCGCAGAATGTCTTCGATCTGACTTCTGTGGCGAATATTTGCATAACGGGTGATCAGAATGTCCTTCGAGAACTGGCGAATCGCCGCCTTCAGCAGGCGGTGAGCCGTTTCTCCGGTTCCGTCGCTGACAATCAGAACGTTATGTTTTTCCACGATCGAATCAGACTTCGCCGCTGCCGGCCAGTTTTACGAATTTCTGCACCTTCGCTTCGATCTGACTCCGGATTTCCCGGAGCCGCTGCTGCGTGTCCGCCTCGAAACGAAGGACCAAAACGGGCTGTGTGTTTGAGGCTCGCACCAGGCCCCAACCGTCGGAAAACTCGATTCGGACGCCGTCGACTTCGATCGTTCGGTGGCGTTTCGAAAAGTATTCCCGAGCCTTCTCAACGACCCGAAACTTGATGCGGTCGGGACAGTCCACGCGAATCTCCGGCGTGCTGTACGTTTCGGGAATATCCGCCAGCGCCTCCGAGAGCTTCCGCCCGGAAGCGGACAGAATCTCCAGCAGACGCGCCCCCGCGTAGATCGCGTCATCGTATCCGTAATGGCGATCGCGAAAGAACATGTGGCCGCTCATTTCACCGCCAAGCAGGGCGTTCTCTTCAGCCATTTTCGATTTGATCAAGGAGTGGCCCGCTTTCCACATGATCGCTTTGCCGCCCAATCTTTCAATCTCATCATAGAGCCTTTTGGAACATTTCACCTCGGCGATGATGGTGGCGCCGGGATGAGCCACCAGAATATTTCTAGAAAAGACGATCATCAAGTCGTCGCCCCAAAGAATCCGGCCCCGCTCGTCCACGACTCCGATCCGATCGGCGTCGCCGTCAAAGGCGATGCCGAGGTCGGCGCCTTGCAGGCGGACCTCTTCGGACAGGTCTTTCAGATTTTCCGCGACGGTGGGATCCGGGTGGTGGTTCGGAAAGCGTCCATCCGCTTCACAATAGAGGGCGCGAACCGTGCAGCCCAGGGCCGCATAGAGCTTGTCGGCCAGCAGCGAAGCGGCGCCGTTTCCGCAATCGACAACGACCTTCAAGTCGCTTTTTAAGCGGACGGAACGTTCCAGTTCGGCGAAGTAATCGTCCATTAGCCCCGCCTGCTCCAGGCGTCCTGCGCCGGAATGAAAATCTTCCCGCTCGGCCAGCATCCGAATCTTCTGAATCTCCGGCCCGTGAATCGTGCTCCTGCCCAGCGCCACCTTCAATCCATTGTATTCGGCCGGATTGTGGCTGCCGGTGACCATGATCCCGCCGTCGGGGTTTAGCCGATAGAGCGAGTAATACAGCAGCGGCGTAGGGCATTCGCCCAGGTCCAACACGTCGACGCCGCAGGCGAGCGCTCCTTCAATAAACCGGGAGTGGATGCGCTCGGAACTGAGCCGCACGTCCCGACCGACCGTCATCCGGCTCTTTCCCCGCTCGCGGAAATAGGTTCCGATGGCTCTCCCGAGAAGGACGACCTGTTCGTCCCTCAAATCCCGGTCGGCGATTCCGCGGATATCGTACTCTCGAAATATTTCGGGATTCAGCATTGGTCCTTCTGCAAAGGCTCTAATCGTGACGTTTGCGGATGGAGCGCGGTTATCCGTTCGTCTGCGAAATCTTTTCCTTCAATCGGTCGATGGCCGCAATTTCGACCGGGTCTTCGCGATTCAAGAACCCAAGGTAAACGCTGCAATAGTCACCCAGCAGGACCAGGCTCCACAGCCGCTCCTCCCAACTCTCTCCTTCGGTCCAGCATTCGACTGCGGCGACTCCCATTTCCTCGAATCCTTCGGCGAGCGCCTCCATCTGCGACTGCAGCCGGGAGTCGTCCTCGCGATCGCGCAGAAGCACGGGCTGAAAGCCGCCGATCCGTGGCGCGGGGTGCTTCCAACCGGCGATCTGATTGTGAACGGCTTCGGACATGGGACAGGCGAACGCCAGCTGTTTGGAATTCTCGCAAAATTGATCGGCCCAGCGCTTGCCTGTCGCCGCCAGCCTTTCCGAGGCGTACACGATTGGAATCCGGCCCTGCAATTCAACTGCAAGGCGCTTGGCTGGATTGTCCTGCAACGGCGTTTCGGGACTGCTCCGATCGATTCCGGACTGGAGGAACGGTATGGATAGTTCGATCGCCGTCAAGCTTCCCGGGCCGATCCCGAGGTCTTGCAGACAGCGAAGGATCAACAGGCAAGGGTGCATATAGGCGGTGCGCGGCGGGAGCCCGGCCGGAAGCGTTGCCAGGGGAACGTTCAACCGGTTCGCCTGTCTAGCCAGACTTCCGCCCGAAGTAACAGCGACGACTGAGCAATTCCTCTGCATTGCCTCGCTCCAGCAGGCCAATGCTTCACCGGTGTCGCCAGAGTAACTGCAGACGAATGCCAGGGTTTCCGGACCGGCGCCGCCCGGCAGCCTGTAGTCTCTGACAATTGAAAGCGGAGCGGACATTTGCGGTCCCAGCAAGGCCGAAGCCAGGTCCGCGCCTATGGCCGACCCTCCCATTCCGCAGGCCAGGATCCGACGGACTCGGGGCGGCGGCGTCCACTGGAAGTTGCGGGCCGAAGCCAGCGACTGCGCGACCTGGCCGGCAACTCCGCTCAGGATATCCAGCATGCCCTTCGGGTCCAGCCTGCGAAATGCAGACGGTTCGTCCAGCAGGCCTCCTTTGGTCATTGTCATTTCCCAACTTCGACTTGATTCGGGTCTAAACCGAACGGCGCAGGGAATCACAGATATCGACCGAGATTCTTCAGCTTCAAGAGATCGACGATCCGTTTGACTTCCTGACTTCGCCCCGCCGGACAGATCAGAAGCGCATCCTCCGAATCGACGACGATCAAGTCGTCGACTCCCAGCAATGCTACCAGTTTTCCTCCGCTGGAAAACGCCAGATTGTTTCGGCTTTCGATCGCCACGACTGAAGTGTTGGCGGCGTTTCCGCTTCCATCCGCCGTGAGGACCTCTTTCAGGGCGCTCCAACTGCCCACGTCGTTCCATCCTGGGTCGCACGGGACCGTAGCCGTCCGGGTGGCTTTCTCCATCACGCCGTAGTCGATGGAGACGTTTTCCAGCCGAGAGAAGATTTCGCGGACTCGGTCGAAGTCCTCCCAGCTGCGGTCGATTTCATGAAGCGAATGACTGAGCGCCGGCATCCACGCTTCAATTTCTTCAAGAATCCGCTCGATTCTCCAGACGAAGATGCCGCTGTTCCACAGATAGTCGCCGCCTTCGAGGAAGCGTCGAGCGGTAGACGCATCCGGCTTTTCGGCGAACCGACGCACCTGAAAGGCTGGAAGGGCCCCGGCGTTTTCAACGGAATCCCCGACCTGAATGTAGCCGTATCCCGTTGCGGCGAATCGGGGTCGGATGCCGAAGGTCACCAGCCAGTCTTCGCGGGCCAGCGTCTCAGCCGTTTCAAGCGCCGCTCGGAAAGCCGCCATGTCTGCAATGACATGGTCGGCTGGAAACACCCCCATCACGTCGTCGACGCCTTTCCTGCGAAGCGCCAGGGCGGCCAGACCGATGCAGGCTGCGGTGTTTCGAGGGGAGGGCTCCAATATAAGCTGGTCGTCCTTGAGTCGAGGGATCTGCTCGCAGACCGCTTTGGCGTAATCCACCGGGCAGACCACGAAAATTTCGGAAGGTCGGAGGTGCTCGGAAAGCCGCGCCACCGTTTCCTGAAGCATGGTCCGTTCGCCGGCGATCCTGAGAAACTGCTTTGGAAGCTCCCGACGGCTATAGGGCCAGAAGCGGGTACCTCGTCCACCTGCCGCGATCACTGCAATCAATCGGGTTACCTCAAGAGCCGGCGGGCGGCGGATTCAATGTCTCCGGGGCTCATTTGTTGCACTCGCTCCGGATAAAGTTCGAAGAACTCCATTCCGCTCCCCCCCAGAATCCACCCCATCCATTCAATCAAAAATTCCCGTCCCCGAAGTTCCAATGCGTGATGCCGCGCCAGCGCTCCCACCAGGCCGGTCAAGAATTCCTCCTGCGGCAGCGACTGCCGGCCCCATTGCCGAACCGTTTCCAGGATGATCTTGCGGGCGTCTTCCAGCCTCCCTTCGGCCGGCTCAAAAGAGATTGCAAAACTGCCGCCGTAAAAAAGCCCATGGTTTTCCACCTCCACCTGTCTTGCCAGAAACTCTTTGAGTTCGAGAGCTTCGACGAGACTTCCTCCGGGCGCTCCCCAAAGGCGAGCCAGGACATCCAGAGCCGCCTTGTCTCGTCCATGGGTTTGGGAAGCCTCGAAGTGCAGCTCAACACGGGGGCCCCGTTGCTCCAGGACGGGCAGCTCCGCGTCCGCGGACACCGGATTTCGCCGGCGTTGCAGGCGACGGACCTCCCGTCGAGCGTCGCTGAGCTCCCGGGTCAGATCCTGCAGAAAAGCCGTTCCGGACACGTCTCCGGAGACTAGGATGTAGGGGTGAACGTCCTGGATGCGATCTTTGATCCACGCGACCACTTCTTCGTGCGTCAGCGCTTCGACAGCATGCGCCTCCCCCAACGCAGTGCCACCATAGGCATGGTCTCCGAACAGCTCCGCGGGGGCGCCGCTGGAATCCGCCCGTCTCCCCTCAATCTCCGAGATCAGTCCGCGTCGGGCCCATTCCAGCTCCTCTTCGGTGACGGATCCGTCCCGCAGCCATGCGTTCATTTCCCGCAGTACGGTGATGAGGCGGGGAGAAGGCATCGTCATCAAAAACCCGAAGAAATCCGGCTCGTTGATCTTCTCGAACTCCACTCCGCCGCTCTCCAATGCCAGCAGCGGGATCCCACCCTGGATTCCAGGCAGCGAACGCATGAGTGCCCTCAGCATCAGTTCCGTGGCGCCCCGCTCGCCTTCCGGCTCATCCAGCCGCCCGCCGGGGAAAAATACGCCGACCCGGACGAGAGGCGCGACGTGCCGCTGCTTTAGATAGAACTCCGGACCCCTCAGAATGGAGGTCCTGACCGGTCGCGGAGCGACATAGCTCATCTCCCAGCTCGGGATCGCGACATCCGCCTCGATGTCCGACCAACTCAAAAATGCCTCGCGCACCTTTTCAGCTTCTATAGGCCTCAAGATGTCCATCGTTTCCCGAAAGGTCTCGGGGGTGAAAGTGCGCGCCTCGAAATCGGCCGGGAGCATTTCGACCACGCGCAGGCGCTCCATCCCAAAATAACGTTCGATGACGCGCCTCAGCTCGGAGCTCGAAACGCTGAGGATTCGATTTTTACGCCGCTCTCGCAGGGCGTATCCGCCCGCGCCCTCGAAGACCGCCAGGTCCCGGCTTCGCTGGGCAAGATCTTCAAGTCCCCGGAAATGGTTTAGCAGCAACGAGAACTTCCCGCGAGCCAACAGCGCGTCCAGCGGCTGGCTGGCGAGTTCCTGAATCGCCGACGCCACCAGCGCCTCCGCGCTGTCGATTTGATCCGGTTTCGGAGTCACCCGGATTTCAAGCTCGGCGGACTCTCCCTCCAGCACCAGCTGGGCGTCCGCGTCCAGCACGACGTCGGAAAGACGGGGATGGATCAAAAGAGCCCCGGGACCGTTCGCCAGAATCCTGCTCACGATCTCGATCGCGACAAAGTCGGCATGATCGGGACCTGGAACGGCATATCGAAACGCAATCGCGGGGCTATTAACCTCGCCTCTAATCTGGTTGTATTCCATTTCGCGCCGCAGTTCCGCGTCTCGACTCCTGAGGGCGGAAAGATCGACTCTCCGAGCGGATTCCGGCGAGCGCAACGGCGAGAACGCTTCGGCTACTTCCCGAAGCGCCGTCTCGTGACGGACGCTTCCGGAAACGGCCAGAACCGTTCCCAATGGATGGAAGTAATCACGGTGTACGCCGCGAAAAACGGCCGCGGCGTCATCGGATGAGTCCGAATCGGACGAGGGCGAACCGTTTGTGCCGTCGGTTGCACCTTTCTTCCGCTCGCCCGAATGCGCGAGGATCCGAGACAGATCCCGCGGCTCAGGGGTCGGCGGCTCCGCGAAAAGAGACGGCAGCAGTCCCAGGATCCGTCTCAAGTTCTGATCGGGGCAGAGTATCGAAATCGTTGTAAAGGCCGGCTCGATTCGCACAACGAGCTCAGCTCCCTGCAAATGGACGGCGCGCGACAAATGCCGAGTCAGCGCCTCCACAATCGCTTCCACGGCCGCTCTCGGAGGTTCTGCGCCGGAGTGTCCGGTCTGGACCAGCAGGGTGACCGACGAAAGTGGGACGATCGGCGCCTCCTCGATCAGGACCTTCATGCCGTTTCGCATGACTGCGCGGGTGATGCCGTCCCCCTCGCTCACTTCCTGGAAATGCTTGTAATAGTCCGGAGGCTGCGACTTCGGCGCACGACGGTACTGACCCTGGAGGAAGGCAGTGGCGAACCCGGACATGAGAACCAAAAGACATAGGCGCTTCACTGGTTTCAATCGTACCAGTCCGCAGGGATCCAGGGCAATTCGGCCGCGGGCTTGCATCCGCATCGCTCGCCAACGCCTCGCAACGGACCGGTGTGAGAAATGCGGGTTGGCAGCGGCGACGCAGGCGATGCAGCAGCGTCCAGCGTCGGGCTTTCCTGGGAGCGCGGGCATCCTGCCCGCCCCCTTATCGCGCGTAAGCGCGATCGTTTCGCAGTAGATCGCGTGTGAAAAATTCGCCCAAACGCGCCCGGTCGGACAGATCGCGCTTTCGCGCGATAACGGGGCGGGCAGGATACCCGCGCTCCCGGCAGGCAACAGGGATTTACGGTCTCCGGCCGCGTCTCTCGTCGTCGACGATGCTACGGCATCGCGCCCTCCTCCACGCGCCTTGCCGTCTGACCCCAGATCCCTGTTGCACGACCCATCAGGACTTTTACCACGGGCTGCTGGGAAACTCGTGTATTTTAAAGAGAGCGAATCAATGAAAAAGTCGAACGGCGATGGTCAAGGCGAGATCATAAGAGGGCTTAAGGCGCTCGACCGGGAAGCCATCGATCGCTTCGTCGACCGGTATTCCCGTCCGCTGTTCGGCGTGATCCTCAATTACACCCGAAATCCTTCCGACGCCGAAGAGATTCTGCAGGATACTTTGCTGAAGGTTATAAAAAAA
>DATKAT010000061.1:0-8529 GCA_035514675.1 Acidobacteriota bacterium
TCCGGGGTTCCGAAATCGCCTGCGTAATCCGGCCCTTTGCTCAGTCCCTGCATACCCATGCGCCCCTTCCCCACTCGGTTGTTGATCAAGATGTCCGGCTTGAGGCTGCGCACGTAGTTGTACATGTCCTTTCCGTCTTCCTCGGTCCACCAGTCGATCCATTCGCCGTCAAACCAGAGCACGGCAGGGTCGTAGCGGGTCACCAGCTCTTCCAGCTGCGCCTTCACGTACTGGACATAGCCTTCCTTTTCGCCCTCGCGCATCCGGTTTCTGCCGTGTCCGGCGGTCGGGTGCTTGCCTTCCTCGTCGACGTACTGCGAAGGGTGATGCCAGTCCATGATTGAGTAATAAAAGGCGAAGCGGATTCCCTGCTTCCGGCACTCTTCAGCCAGCTCCGCCATCACGTCGCGGCCGTAAGGGGTGGCCTGAACGATGTTGTACGGAGAAACGGCCGTGTCGTACATGGAAAAGCCGTCGTGGTGCTTGGAGGTGATGACCAGGTATTTCATTCCCGCTTCCTTGGCCAGCGCGACCCACTCGGCGGCGTCAAATCTTACCGGATTGAACTCCGCCGCGAACCCGGCGTATTCCTCCCGCGGAATATTGGCCCAGGATTGTATCCATTCGCCGATCTGATCCGAACGAACCCCCTGGTGGTCCCCGGCGGGAACCGCGTAAATGCCCCAGTGGATGAACATCCCGAACCGGGCGTCCCGCCACCAGGCCATCCGCTCGTCGCGCTCTTGCGGGGTTTCATCCAGAAAATTTTGCGGTTCCGCCTGTTCCCGCTGCACCTGGGCGCACCCCCACAACAGAAGCAGAGTGAAAGCCCACACGAATTTGTACATGCCATCCTCCCTTTAACCCGCATTTCTCACACGCCTCCTGCTGCGGCGCCGGAGAGCGCCGGGCCTGCTGCATTGCCGCTCCTTGTCCTCCTCGACGTACTGCACGAGTACGATTGCGCGGGCCTTCGTCGCGCGCCTTGCGTCCACGCCGCTCTCCGCCGCCTCGCGACGGAGCCGTGTGAGAAATGCGAGTTAACCCGGATTTTGCACGCGGGTCCTGCTGCGGCGCCGGATCCGGGTGCAAAATCAGGGCTAGTCGATCTGGTTCAATCCCCGCCGAAAATTCTGGAAGCCGGCATCCGAGATCTCAGTTCCTGCAGGATCTCAACGGTGACGCGATCGGCCCCCTGCTTTCGACAAAACGCTTCCACCCTGTTGACGACCATTCCACGGGCGAAAGCGGGGATTTTCCGTATCCGCTTGCGAGCCTCCGGTTCCCAGTCGATCGACTCCCGGTGTTCGATCCCGTAAGTGGCCGCCGGCTTCAACCGGCCGGCTTCGCGTTGCAGCGCTCCCGGCGTGAAGCTGCACAGGGGATCTTCGGCCATGTAGTCCCCGGTGCGCCCGTAGGCACGCGCCCGACAGCCTCCGCAAAAGGAGTTCAGTTCGCACTCGCCGCAACGTCCGCCCAGCGCATTGCGCCTTCTGATCGCCTTGAAAAGCTCGGATTCATTCCACAGCTCCGACAACGAACTGTCCGTCGCCTTTCCTGCGAAGACCGGAAGATAGGGGCACGGGGTCACGTCCCCGTTCGGTCGAATCCCCATGTAATGCGTCCCGGCCGGGCACCCGCCGGCGCCGTCTGCAAACGTCTTCAGGTGCGGGGAAAGAGGGTCCTTTTCCAGCAGAGTCCGCACGTAATGGGGAGCGCACTTGGCGTTGACCAGCATCCGAGACGCGTATTTCTTCTGAATTCGGTACAGCGTCTCCAGCACGCCGTCGTACTCCTCCTTCTTCAAATCGGACGTGAAGCCTCCTCGTCCCGTAGGAACCAGAAAATAGAGATTCCAAACCCTGGCGTTCAGTTCTTCCCATGCGAAGTCCGCAATCCGCTCCAGTTCCTCCGCGTTATGGCGGCCCACGGTTGTCTGCACGATAAACGGCATTTCAAGTCGAGTCAGAATCTTCGCTCCCTCGACCGTGTTTCGCCAGGCGCCCTGCACGCCCCGAAAGAAATCGTGGCGGCGGGAATCCATCGCATCCAGCGACAGCGAAAGGCCGCGTACGCCCTCCTGCTTCAATAGACCGGCCAGATTTTCCGTTATCCGAACGCCGTTGGTTCCCACAACCATCCAGAGATCCTTCCCGTGCCCGTAACGGACGATCTCAAGAATGTCGCGCCTCAGCAGGGGCTCTCCGCCGGTCAGAATAGTGACGCACTCGGGAGCGAAATCGACGATTTGATCGATGATCCGAAAGCATTGCTCGGTGGGCAGCTCGCTGCGATCGTCAAAAGCTTCCTCGCGGACTTTCGGACTGCGACCCGCGTCCAGGTAGCAATGTTCGCAGGTGAGGTTGCACCGGTAAGTGAGGTTCCAGGAAACCACGTACGGCCGGCTGAATGGCTTTTCAAGATGGTTCGTCATCGCTCTGAGTAATCCGGATTCCGGGACGCAGCGCCCCTACATTCCGAAACGTTCGCGGGCTTCATCCAAAACTTCAAGGTCGATTCTTCGGTAGCCCTTGGCGCGGGCGAAATCCTCAATCCCTTTCCTGGCCATGGGGCGGATGAATTCCGGTATGTTGTTCAACCGTTGCGACGCCTCGGGCGTCCAGTCCAGCCCGGAGGGGCTCTCGGCAAGACCCATTCGGTCCACCATTTCGCCGAACGGACACTTCGACTCCTTCGGCTCGCGGTCGGCGCTGCCGATGCGGACTCCCAGAGAAGTGACCACCTGCGTTTCAGATGGATTCGTCAGCATGCAGAATTGCCGGGAGCAGGAGGGGCACTCGAAGACGATCGACAGTTTGCCGCCATCTCCTGTCGCCGAGGATGCCTCCTGAAGCTGCATTTGAGCGTCGCATTCTACGCACAGAAATTTCATCTTTCACTCCCGGCTGCCGAGGCGTTCGTCGAATCCCCGACCTCCAGCCTGTCGATCAATTTCCTGCCGATTTCGTCAACCTCGGAGACGGCCGGCGCATCCGTCCCGCCCAGTTTACCCGAATCGCAGCCGGCCGAGAGCGCAGGGTCGAAGGGGATGCCGCCCAAGCGCTCGACCGGGAGCTCGTCGCCGGCCGCCTGCCGGAAGAGCGGCTGCAGGGAGTTGCAGCCGGGGCACCGATATCCGTCCATGTTCAGGACGTACCCGATGAGGCGGGCCCGGCCTTTTCCAATCGAGGCCACGCTGCGGCGCACCACTCCCAGAGAGACCGCCGAAGGCAGCGAAACCAGCAGGAAAACGGCCGCGGGACCGAAGTATTCGGCATACTGGAAGGCCCGTTCGTTTCCCGGCGGAAGGTCCAGCAGAAGGAGATCGAAGGGCGTCCAGTCGGTTCCCGCCAGCAGATCGCCCAGCAGCGTAAATTCCCGCGTCGCCCTCCATGTAAATGAGTCCCCGCTGGCCACCGAAGGGAAATCAACCGCTTCGTCCTCCGGAATCAGTCCTCCCAGCGAAAGAATTCCGATTCCCGAAAGCGTCCTCGGAACTTCCATCCCCCTCTCGCCGGGAATGACGCGGGCGTTCTGCAACCCAGCCATGCGGGCCAGTGAGGGTCCGTTGAAGTCGCAATCCAGAGCGGCAACTCGACGCCCCAACCTCTGCAGGGACGATGCCAGCAACAGCGTAACCGTGCTTTTCCCCACTCCCCCTTTCCCGGAGGCCACGGCCACGATGTTCCGCAGACCGGCCAAACTTTTCTGGATCCTTCCCTGCTGCCGGACCACTTGGCCCAGGATGTCGGAGCCGCCGTCGCCCGGCAGATCGTCATACTGCTTCATCTAATTTTCGCTCACGTCGATCGTTCTGCTGTATAGATTGTATGGCGTTGAGCGTTGAAACCCAAGTCTTGGAAGGCAGAACGCCAACGGCTCCGTCTCCCGGACGCGGGGGATCAGCAATGGCTTGCCTTCGCCGGACAGCGCTCGGATCAGCAGCCGAAGCCAGACCTCTGCTCGCTCTGTAAAGGCGGATTGCAGGTGCATAATGCGGAGGCGGACATCGCCGACTTCGTACAGGCAGCACCCTTCCAGGCGATCGGCGGCCGCCAGGGCCCATCCCTTCAGGCGCTCCCTTCGGTTTTCCAGCGACCGGGCCTGCCGCTCCCAGCAGGCGCCGGGCGTCTCCAGCCGAATTCCGCTTCCAGTCAAATCTTCCACCGTGACGGGGATCAGGAGCTCGAATTTCCCTAAGGGTTCCGGAAGCTCGGCAAGCTCCCAGTCGAACAGTCCCGCCTCGCAAACGAAACCGGCGTTCTCGAAAAGCCGGCATGCGCCCCCGGCCTGCCGGGGCACTTCGGAAATCAGCCTTTCTGGCCCCAGAACTCCCGACTTCTGCCCCAGAGAATTCAGAAGGTGGGCGGCATGCCCGCGACGGAGGAAATCGGGGTGCGTGCCGATGCGAAGCACCAGCACTTCCTCGGGACGTTTCGTTGCGATGGAGACGGAAACGGGAGTTCCGCCCTCGGTCGCAATCATCGAGTTGCTCGGCCAGACGTCCAGTTCCCGGATTTCTCGCTGGAACCGCTCAAGCGTCAGCGGCGGGGATTCGGGAAAGTGGACGTCGAAGCATTCGTTGACGGCGCGCACCAGCGTCGGATTGTCGTCGGGTCGGCAGAAGCGATAAGCGACCACTTTACTCGAGCAATTTCTTTCTACGCCTGGCCATTTCCGACATCCAGCCGGTTTCGTTGAGCTGTTCCGCCTTGCTTCGAGAGCGTCCTTCCTCGGCCTCCGGCGAAGAGTGCTCGCGGATCATCTCCTCCATCATCCGCAAGCCGGCGGCCACCCCCTCCTCGACCAGGTCGAGATCGATCTCGGCGACCCTTTTCTCCTCGGCCAGCTCCTCGATGCGGCGTTGCGTGCGGTCGCGCATGAATCCGGCCGGCACGCGCAGGATCCGCTCCACGGCCGATTCGGTCCAATGAAAGGGCGAGTGCAGGGCGATTCCGCTTGCATCGACTCCCGCCACCGGCAGTTCCGCCTGGTCCGCGACAGTCCCCGATTCTCGCCATTCCGACTCTGGCGCAGACGGAGGCGCATCCGGATGTTCGTCCGACTTGCGCTCAGGAAGCATGGGCGCTCCAGTCTCTTCGCTGATCAGTCCGGAGGCGAATTCCAACGTGACGGCCTCAATGCGGCGCATGCGCGCCTTTTTCTCGATCCGGGCTTTGCAGCGCCGCATCTGGTACTTGTCCTCGATTGCGTAGAGGGCTCTGCGTGCGTCCTGCGTCCACCGGACTTTCCGGCCGTCGTACGTCGTCTCTTCCTCAATTCCACCCTCAGCGGCGGCAATTCGCTCGATATCCTCCTGCGAAATCGCCTCAAAGTCCTTTTCGCCGCAAACCGAACATTGAACGGGATCGGCGACCTTGGCGACCACGCCGCACTTGCGGCAGATGGAGACCGGATTCTTCCGAGCATGCTCCAGAGCCAAAGATTCAGCCAGTTTCAGCGTCGTCTGCGCCGTGCGCTTCGGCATGAACCGCTCCATGGCTTCGGTCACCAGAGAGTTGGTCACCACGCTGTGCCCCTTTTCGACGGCAAGTCGAACGATCGCCGTGCGGGCGATCCCTTCCACCATGGGGGGAACCCGCATCATCCGTTCTTCAGCCTCCGGAGTCCAGTGAACCGCCTCCTGGGCCTTCAAGTCGATTTCCGGATACTCCATCCTCGTGGTGAACAGGACGTCGCTGGGAGAGAGCCTCAGCAGGTTTTCACTGTTGCTTCCCAGTCCCGGCTCGTCTTCCGGATTGTGCAGTCCGATTCGCCCCACGACGATCACCCAGGGCTGGGTCTTGCGGGCATGATCCAGAATCTTCTGAAACGCCTTTCCGTCCAGCAGACTGGTCGAGACGGACACTCCCGCTTTGCGGGTGACCGCCTCGGCTACATTCAGATGAGACTGATAGATCTGCGCCAGCCCCGTGTCGATGATTTCCTCGTGGAGCTGGTTCTGCTCCTCAAAGCGAAACACCTTTGAGGCCCGTTCGGTCAGCACGTTGACAATCCCCTTGAAGACGGCGTAGTGCAGGTAGGGATCGTAGACTCCGACGAGCTCGATCTTTTTTTGAAAACGCCTGGCCAGCTCGATGGCCGTACGGAGAGCTCCAAAGGATTGAGGGCTGCCGTCGATTCCAACGAGAATGGTATCCCGTTCCGCTTCGTCTTTCTTTGGAACGTGTCGAACCACCCAGACGTCGACCGGGCTGTTTCGGGTCACTTTCTCGCAGACCGCACCGATCTGACTGTCTTTCACCTTGCCCACCCCGAGCGCTCCTATCACGACCAGATCGTAGTCTTTTTCGCGAATCTCCTTGACCAGCTCCGTAGTGTGCTTTCCATCCATCATCCTGCGCCGACAGGGGAGTTCGGCCTGCTGACACAGGCGATCCATATCCTCCAGATAACAATCCGAGATCAGCTCCAGCCCCATTGTGATCAGACTGTCGTGAATCCGGCGTTGACGCTCCAGCTCCTGCTCCTCCAGATACTCGGAGGGGAGCGTGTACTCCATCTGCTTGAATCGATAGTCGTGCATCTTGGCTGCGTAGACATGGCAGCCGGTCAGGGTGGACCCGAATCCCTTCCCCAGCGTCACCGCGCACTCGACGGCCCGATTGGAAAAGGGCGAATTGTCGACCGGAACGAATATGGACCGGTAGAGGTCCTTGTCCGGCTGCGCCAGGGGCTGATATTGGACTCCAGGTGCTTGCTTCATTCAAAAACGCTCCTTATTCAGCCGAGTAGGTTCTCCGAGCCCAGAAGACCACCAGCACAATCCCCAGCAGCACGGTAAAAAAATTGGTCACGATGGGACCCAGCGGCGACGGCCGCTCCATCGGAGAGACGTACAGATAAAACCAATTGGAAAGAGCCCGCTTGTTTCCCCGCTCGTGACTGAATCCGTCCCACACCGAAAAGGCGATCGGCACGAACTGAGCTTCGCGAAAAGAGACGCTGCGCGAGGACACGCGGTTGCGGACGAAGACCACGGACCAGCGCCCGCGGTCGTATTGGGCTGAAACCAGAAACCCATCCCCCTCTCCTTCGGTAATGGCGCCCGATCCTCGGGCGGTAAACAGCTCCGGATCCTTCTTGGCGAGATCGACGAACCAGAGTTCCACGGGACGGGTGACGTCGCCGAAGAGAAAATACGGCTTGACGATTCCGTCGGGAAGCCGCTGAGGAAACTGGATGGCTACCGCGTCGGAGAATTCGGTGGCGCGTACGCGGCCGGTGTCCCCGGGAGCGAGATCGGAAGCGTCCAACTGCGCGAAGGGGTCGGCGGCGAAGGGGTCCTGCTCAAACGGATCGGCATCGAGCGGGTCGGACGGATCCTCCGAACTGCCGCCGATTCTTTCCATTCGCACAGCCTCTTCCGGATCGAACTCGGGCGCCCGCAACAACGGGCTGTTGCCGCCGCTGATATCGGCCTGCATATCGTCCCATTCAACCAGAACGGCGACCCGCCTCAGATTGTAGACCGATCGCACCATCACGGAGATGGCCGGCGGGTAGAAGCTTCGGCCGGGCTCGACGATTTGACCGAACAGAGGAAACCGAGCCATCGGAGCTTCCGCGAACAGCTCCGGTCCGGCTTCCGGCTCGATTTCGCCCTCATGAAAAACCGACTGCACGAGAGTAGCGTAGTTCGGGCTGGATGTTCCCGAAAGAGACCAGATGTAGTCGACCAGCGGCCAGCGGTCTTCCGGCGCCAGCGCCCCTTCGTCGGCGTACGACGGCATCGGCGTTCCGCCGATGCCGGTCATGAAAGTCCGATAGATGTCGGCCCGCGTCCCTCCGCCTCGAAACGTCCAGGGCATCGTCAGGTTGGCGGCCCGAACGTGAAAGCCCCATTCATCAGTCAGCGTCGGCGCCGTGGGTCCGTCCCCTCTGCCCAGGTCGCCGTGGCATTGAGAGCAGCCCAGCTCCTCATAAATCACCTCCCCTCTTTCAGCCGACTCCTCCGAATAGGACGGGGGCCTGGGAAGATCAATCGCCTGCGGCGGCCTATCCAGTCCGGCAAAGGCGGGACTGAAGGTCTTCAGATAAAAGGCCAACTCGGTCAGCTGCCGATCGTTGAACTCAGGCCAATCGGGCATTGCCGTGTAGGGCATTCCCAGGCGGATCATCCGCTTCAGGTCGTCGTCGGTGGGAAGCACTCCCGTCGGGGTCGATCTAAACTTGTATCTGCCCCGCGTAAAGTCGCGCGGCTGCGGCTTCAGGTACGGGGCCGCCACGCCCAGTCCGTCTCCAGCTTCGCCGTGACATTGGGCGCAATTTTTGTCGTAGAGCGCCTTGCCGGCCGCCCGCTGCTCCTCGGTCCCCAACGGGGAGTACTGCGCCGGCAAAAGCAGCAACGATCCCAAAACCGACAGTGCGAAAATCCAGGCGCGATTTCTCATTCTTCGATTACGTCTTCCCTTGCTCTGGGTCGAGTGTTGCTGAAGTCATAAAGAAACAGAATGACCTCCCACATCTCCTCCTCGGTCAGAAAATTCTCCCATGCCGGCATCACCG
>DATKAT010000062.1:0-4124 GCA_035514675.1 Acidobacteriota bacterium
AATCAGGTACGGCGGAGAATTTGAAAACCCGGCCGCAGTGCGCGCTGATCTTTGCGGAAGTTGATTTTCTCTTCTATCTGAAGGGGCGGGCCTCCCTCAAGGCTACGATCGCCGATCAGGCAGTTTTCCAGTTCTGCCTGACGACCGCGCTGGAGGATTCTTCCGGATCAGACGAAGGGAAGACCTCGCTTCGGAGCGGGATTCGCTTCGAGCGCGATGCGAAGATCGACGATCAGCGACTGGCCTTGAGGGACCGGGTGGAAGCCTCTCTACAGGGCCTGTCATGAATCCCAGCTTCTTGAGACTCACGCTGACGCTTGCCGCGGGTGTCGTGGCCATCGCCTTCGGCTCCATTTTCGTTCGCTTCAGCCAGGAAGCTCCGTCTTTGACCATCGCTTTTTACCGAATGGCTTGGGCGGCCTTGTTGATGCTCCCCTTCTATGGTTGGCGCCGGCTTCGGAAGGGTTGGACGATTCTGGAACCGTGGACGCCTTTGGCTGGAATCATTCTGGCTCTGCATTTCGCCTTTTGGATCGCTTCATTGAAATATACGACGGTTGCGGTGTCCGTGCTGCTGGTCAATACGGCTCCCGTCGTGGTGGCCGCCGTTTCCCATTTCGGCTTACGGGAAAAAATGGCCTGGCCGGGCTGGCTGGGGCTGGGGCTGTCTTTTTGCGGATCCGCATGGCTGGTGTGGAGCGACCTCCGGCTCCTGGGGAGTTGGAAAGGGGCGCTGCTGGCTCTGGCGGGCGCCTGGATGCTGGGGCTGTATCTGCTCATTGGGGGAATGGTGCGCCGTCGTCGATCGTTAATCGAGTACGTGTATCCGGTTTATTTTATAGCCGCATTGACGCTGCTGGTTTTGGCCGTGGCATGGGGCGGAAAATTGACGGGATTCTCATGGTCCACGCATGGTAGTCTCCTGTTGCTGGGCCTGGTCCCCCAATGCATCGGCCATAGCTCTTACAACTGGGCCCTTCGATATCTTTCGGCAGTCCTGATCTCGGCCCTGGTGCTGGCCGAACCTCTGCTGGCGACGCTCCTAGCCTGGTGGCTGCTGTCTGAAGCCGTGGCGCCGACAGTGGTTCCGGGCGGGGCGCTGGTGCTGTCGGGAATATTGCTAGTCACCGTGCAGCAAACCAGAATCCGCGGCGAGAGGGAGGCGCCGGCGTGAGAGTCGAAGCCGCCGTCGGAATCTTGATTTGCCAAGGGAAGGTTTGGGTGCAGCGTCGTCCAGAGGCTGGACATCTCGGCGGCTACTGGGAGTTTCCCGGCGGAAAGCTCAAGCCGGGCGAATCGCCTGAATCGGCGCTGATCCGAGAGATTCGGGAAGAACTGGGACTGGATCTGACGGCCGATCGGACCCGCTTTCTGGAGTCAGTCGAATTCGCCTATCCCGACAGAATCGTATTGCTATATTTTTACCTTTGCGCCCTGGATGCCTTCTTTCCGACCGACGTCAGGGGCCGATGGGTTGCGCCCGCAGATCTACCCGGAATCCGTCTTCCGGAAGCCAATCGGACGATCGTGGAGCGAATCCTGAGAGGCGGGATCGTGTAGCTCGATTGCAGCGGCACGGCTTATCGCGTCAGAAGGACGATGCCAAGAAGCAGCAGCAGGACAACGAGTAGGATGGTCAGATGATACTGGGCCCAAGGCGCCTCATCCGATTCCTCCTCCTCTTCCCAGTCCCGCCTCTTCATTTTAAGCCGCATCCGTTCTTCGTCCAGCGGCCCCTCCAGCGCGGGAAGACTGCCGGAAATCTGTTCCAGATCGATCAAACGGGGCAGGTACCAGAAGAAGACAACGACGGCCAGGATGAACGTCGTCAGCACTCCGATTCCCCGACTCGTATAGAGGAGGATGTACAGAAGGGCGCAGGCCACGAGCACGAAAAAGAGGAACTGAAAGTAACGCCAGGGAACCGTGGTTTTAAATTCGGAACCGCAGCGGGGGCAGGTGATCTTCCTCTGCAAAAAAGGTTCATGCCAGAGTTTGGCCTTGCAAACCGGGCATCGCCTCGTCATCGCAATTGCCTGCAAGACAAATATTCCCGGTCGACTTCTAGATCGAGGATGGCCGCGGCGGCAGCCGACGCGAACTTTCGGCGCAGCGAGACCACGTTCCCCTTGCCGTCGGGATGGAGGCGGCTGGTCAACAGGATGACGAAGGTTTCCGTACAGGGGTCGATCCATACTGAAGTTCCGGTAAAGCCCGTGTGCCCGAAGGAACCGACCGGAAACAAATCCCCGCGATTCGTGCTGAAGCGGGTGGCGATGTCGAATCCGATGCCCCTCCAGTCGTGGCTTCCCGGAGGCGATTGACGGGTCGTCATCTGCAAGACTCCCAGCGGAGACAAGAGCCGGACGTCGTCGAAACTCCCGTAGTTGAGGATCATCTGAGCCCAGCGGGCCGTGTCGTCTACAGTGGAGAACAGGCCGGCGTGCCCTGCCACTCCGCCCATCCGGGCCGCGGTTGGGTCGTGGACCTGGCCACGCAGCAGCAGGCCGTCGCGTCGGTCCGCCGGAGCAATGCGTTCGATCCAGTCTGCGGGAGGATTGAAAGCCGTGTGGCGCATCCCCAGCGGTTCAAATATCTCTCGACGCGAGAATTCGTCGAGGGTCTGCCCGCTGACCCTTCGGATCACTTCGCTCAGGAGCTGGAAGTTGATGTCGCTGTAGACGAACCGCGTATCGGGAGGCGCCGTGGGCCTCTCCAACGTCCCCAACTCCACTGCCTTTTCAAACCCGTTCCACTTCGTTTCCAGATCCAGGCTGGGGCGCAGGCCGGAATAATGAGTGATCAGCTGCCGCAGCGTAATCGAACCCTTGTCCAGACTGTCGAATTCGGGGATGTAGTCGGCGACTCGGTCAGACAGAGCTAGTCGGCCCCGTTCCACCAGAATCATCATGGCTGTGGCAGTCGCCATGACCTTGGTCAAGGAAGCCATATCGAAAATCGTATCCAGCGTCATCGACTCCACCTCGGGTTCCAGCGCCCGATCGCCGAAGGCCTTCCGGTAAACGATCCAGCCCTTGCGCGAAACGATGGCGACGGCGCCGGGGGCCTCCCGATTTTCAATTGCGTCCTGCAGCACCCGATCCAGGACCAGCAGCCTCTCCGAAGACATTCCCACGGTTTCGGGGGGCGCCAGGGTCAATTCCTGATTCGCCGCCGCCGGAAGCGAGATCGTTAACAAAGACGCGGCCAGGCACGCGCTGATCGCCGTTCTGAAACAGGCGAACGGCTTGGGGGATTTTCCCGCTCGTTTCATCGGACTATTTCACCACCTCCACGCTGGCCAACGCCATCCCGTCCGGCTCATGGCCGCCGTCCAAACGGCGCAGCAACTTCCATTCAGTCAAGTCGATTTCAGCAATCAAATCGGCATTGGCGTTCGCCACATAAGCGAACAAACCGTCGTCCGCCACAGCTATTCCAATGGGAACTGGGCTGAGTCGAAACTGCAGAAAGCGCTCTTCGTCCTGCTGGACCTCGAACTCCATGGGGATGCGCGCCACCTCCTTTCGCTCGCGAACGGAAAACACGGCTGCTTCGCCGGACCTGGCGTTCGACACCAGCACATGCTCTCCGTCCGGCGTAAATTTCAGCCGCAGGGGAAAGCTCTCGCTGACCAGCTTTTCCACGACCTCCAGCCTTTCCGCATCGATCACCGAAATGGTGTCCTCAGCCCGATTCGTCACCCAGACTTCCGCTGCATCCGGCGACACCGCTATCCCTTCCGCTCCAGCTCCGCTGGGGATCACCTTCATCAAGCGCCCCTCCCGGACGTCCAGCGCGGAAACGGTCCCGGCAGCGATATTGGAAACATATGCCCGGGACTCATCCGGGCTCAAAGCGACCATGTGCGAAAGCTGCTGTCCGGTCGGAATGGCTTTCTCGATCTTTTCGGTTTCAATGTTGACGATTAAAGCGACCTGATTCTCCTCGGCGGTCACCATAACGCGCTCACCGTCCTGGAAAAATTGGATCCCGTGCGGTCGGCGATAGCCCTCCAGATCGATGGTCCGAGACGCCCGCTTTCGTCTCAGGTCGACTACCGACAGGCTGGAGCCCGGATTCTCTCGAGTCCCGTAGTTGGCGGTCACCAGCAGCGCCTTCTC
>DATKAT010000063.1:0-3103 GCA_035514675.1 Acidobacteriota bacterium
GCGCAGCAGCGGGGAGTTTCCCTTTTACCGCGCGGCGGCCATGGCGCTCAGCGGCGCGGCCGCGGTCGTTTTGACGATTCAGCTTGTCGGCATGCCTCCAGACGTTCCCAGGCTGGAGGGCGGTCAGGCCGGCCAGCTTCACGCAGGCCCTCCGATGTCGCTGTGGGAAGGGGGGACTCCGCTGAGGGCTTCGATTTTCGAATCGGGGCGGGAGCTGCTCCTCTACGTGTTTTCGCCGGAACTCGAGAATCCCGTCGTTTTGGATCTGGGAAGCGGCAGGCTTTTCAGGCTGGAGGGCGCCGCCATCGAAGAGTCTGGAGACGGAACCGCAATCCTGCAGGGAAAGGCGGTTCGGACCGATGCCGGCGGTTTTGAGCTGGAAGCCGATGGCATCCGATTCGAGATCGACGGCCGGCGACTGCAGTTAAAGAGCGCTGAGCCGTAATCGGTCTGTCGTATTTGCGTTACACTCATTCCTTTGACCCGGGTCCTTCAATCCAATCAGAGGACGGAGAATGATTCAGAAGACTGGAAATAAAGACTATAGCGCGACCTTGCAGTTGCCCAGGACCAGCTTCTCGATGCGGGCGAACCTGCTGGAGGCCGAGCCGGCGCATCAGCGGAGATGGGAGGGACTGGACCTTTACAAGAGCGTTTTGGACAGGGCTCGGCGGCGGCCTCCCTACGTCTTCCACGACGGTCCGCCTTACGCCAACGGCCCCATTCATATGGGCCACCTCCTGAACAAGATTCTCAAAGACCTGGTGGTGCGATCCCGACTGATGGCCGGCCATTCTGTAGAGTTCGTGCCGGGGTGGGACTGTCACGGACTCCCCATCGAGCACAAGGTGATGAAGGAGCTGGGCGAAACGGGAAAAGAGATGCCCCGGCCCGAGATTCGTCAGCGTTGCCGCCAGTACGCCGAGCGCTTCGTAGGCCTGCAGGCGGCCCAGTTGAAACGCCTGGGAACGCTGGCCGATTACGACGATCCTTACCTGACGATGAACCCGCAATATGAAGCGGCCGTTCTGGAGGTGTTCGGGGATCTCGTGGCTCAGGGGCTAGTGTATCGCGATCTGAAGCCGGTGCACTGGTCGATCGCAAATCGCACGGCGCTCGCCGACGCCGAGCTTGAGTATTACGAAAGGACCGATCCGTCGATCTACGTCCTCTTTGAGCTGGAGGAGCCGGGGCGTCTGCCGGATTCGCTGAAACTCTCCGACGGCGCCGGCGTTTCCCTGATGATCTGGACCACCACTCCCTGGACGCTGCCCGCGAACCTGGCCGTGGCCGTAGCTCCGGCCGCCGAATACTCGCTGGTTCGCTTCGAGTGGATGGGCAGCTTCCGATACGCCATCGTGGCCCATGAGCTGGAAGATGCGATTTTCGCCGCAGCTAAGAAAAGCTATCGGCGGGTGGGATTGTGTCGGGGCGCAGAGCTGGTGGAGGCGGTCCTGCGATACCGGCATCCCTTCGCCGATCGTCAGGGCGCGGTTGTGGCCGCCGAATACGTGACGCTCGAGGACGGCACCGGCCTCGTACACACAGCGCCCGGTCACGGCGCCGAGGATTATGCGACCGGAGTTCGAGAGGGCCTGCCCATCTACTGTCCCGTGAAAGCGGACGGGACCTTCGACGAGACTGCGCCGGAGTGGCTGCAAGGAATGGACGTCTGGACGGCCAATTCCGCGATCGTAGACACATTGGAGCGGTCAGGTCATCTTTTTCTGCAACAGAAATACCACCACAGTTATCCGCACGATTGGCGCAGCAAGACGCCCACAATCTTTCGGGCAACCGAGCAGTGGTTTGTCGCCGTCGATCGCCAGTTCGGCGCCCAAGGCCTCTCCCTTCGCGAAATGGCGCTGCGCGAGGCGTCGGAACGAATCCGCTTCGTGCCCGCCTGGGGCCGCAGCAGGCTGGAAGGGATGCTGGAAGCCCGACCCGACTGGTGCATCAGCCGACAGCGAGCCTGGGGTCTCCCCATTCCTGCGTTCTTCGATGCGAAGGGGCGGGTCCTGCTGACCGCCGCCTCGGTGCGGGCCGTGGCCGAGACGATTCGGCGCAAGGGTTCCGACGAGTGGTTCGCCGCCGCTCCCGCGGAGCTGCTGGGCGACTACGACCCCGCCCGAGATTCCGAGGCGCCGGAATGGGCGCGCGAGCTGGGCCGGAAAGGACTGGAAGAGCTTCAAAAGGGAGAGGACATCTTCGACGTCTGGTTCGAATCAGGCTCCTCATGGAACGGGGTTCTCAAGCAACGCGGCATCGGTTACCCCGCGGACCTTTACCTGGAGGGATCCGATCAGCACCGGGGATGGTTTCAGCTTTCTCTCCTGCCCGCCCTCGGCGCCACCGGAATCTCCCCTTTTAAAACGGTCTTGACGCACGGCTTCATGGTTGACGGAGAAGGCCGGAAAATGAGCAAGTCGATCGGCAACGCCATCGAGGTCGAGGACGTCCTGAAACAGCACGGCGCCGATGTGTGCCGCTGGTGGGTCAGCTCGCTCAGCTACGTCAACGACATCAAAGTCGACTGGGAGTTTTTCAAGGTGGCGAGCGAGGAATACCGGAAGGTGCGCAACACGATCCGGTTCATGCTCGGCAACCTTCATGATTTCGATCCGCAAGCGCATGCCCGCGAACTGGGGCCGGACGACGCCGCTTCGGTGGACGCGTGGGCGCGAAGCCAGTCGGCAAAGTTCGTGCAGGCCGTTGAAGAAGGCTACGAGGCCTTTCAGTTCAAGCAGGTCTCTGAGGCCATTTTCAACTTCTGCAACGACGCCATGAGCGCGGTCTACCTGGCGGCCGTCAAGGACCGCCTTTACTGCGACCGTCCCGACAGTCCGCGCCGCCGCAGAACCCAGTCCGTCCTGTACGGAATCGCCCATGCTCTAATCCGAACCGTCGCGCCCATTCTGGCGCATACCGCCGAAGAGGCTTGGATGGCGCTGCACGGCAGAGAAATGGACTGGGAAGAATCGGTGCACTTCCAACTGCTGCCGAAAGCGACCGAAACCCGCCTTCCCGAGGCTTGGGAAGCCGTCATGGAATTTCGCCGAAAGGCCCTGAAGGCGCTGGAGGAGGCTCGCGGAGAGAAAGGAAT
>DATKAT010000064.1:0-5236 GCA_035514675.1 Acidobacteriota bacterium
GTTTCTTCGTCCTCGAGTTCCCGCGCGTCCGGATAAAAGGAGGAGAGGGCGGAAACTGCGCTCATCAGCATGCCCATGGGGTGCCCGTCGTATTGAAAGCTGTCGATCATCTTGCGGACGTTTTCGTGAATCATCCGATGAAGAGTGATGGTCTCTTCCCATTGGGCCTTTGCCTTTGCATCTGGCAACTCGCCAAACAGCAGCAAGTAGGCCACCTCCAAGAAGCTGCGCCTCTTCGCCAATTGCTCGATGGGATAGCCGCGATATCGGAGAATGCCCTTTTCCCCGTCGATGAACGTGATACTGCTGCGGCAGCTGGCGGTGTTCTTGAATCCGGGATCGTAGCCCATTAAACCGAAATCTTCATCATCCACCTTGATCCGGCGAAGATCCATCGTGTTGATGGTTCCATCAGAGATCGGAACCTCGTACTCTTCATCGGTACGGTTATCACGAATCGACAGGCTTTCACGCGCCATTGCACTCCCCTCACGAGCTGATCAACTGGTTTACAGAGCTTTCGACCGGTTTCGAAGGTCCGCGTCATTGGAAGCACGGCGCAGCGGGCCTCGCCGTGATTCGCCGGAAACCTTCGGTTCGGCGCGTCAGGGCGCCATTCCGCTGCGCGAATCATTCGTCGGCCTGCATCGCGAACGATCGAGACGAGGCGCCAGACGGAAGATCGGCGAAAAGCCAGAAGCCCTCTTCCCGGCCTTCATGGGATCTTACCGCTGGAGCAGCGCCTCAGCCGGAACCCTTCGCTTCGCGGCCGGAACTGCTTTCCGCCGCCTCCTCCAAAAGCGCTCGGCAGCGTCCGGGCGAATGAAAAAAAGACCCTTCTGACGCTGCTTCTCGCTGGAATACTCACACAAAACCCGACGGGCACTAGAATAACCAACAATTCTTTTAAAGACAATCGCATGATAGACTTTACTCAATGCGGATGCAGGCGCTGCTTATTTCCTGGTTGGCCCTGTGGCTTCCGCTGCAGGAATCTTCGACCGTTCGTTTTCATGGCCCGGGAATCGAGTTTGAGGTGGGTCGGCCCGAGGGCTGGAGGGTAGACGGGCGGGCCGCGCCGCAACTGGCCCACTTTTTGATCCTTCCCGAAGGCGAAAATTGGCGGCGCTCGGATCGGGTTATTTATGCGCGCTTTGTGCCGATCGAAGCGGGAAAGGGCGTGAATACGTTTCTGACGGAGGATCGCGAGAAGTTCGAGGCCGAATGTCCTTTCGCCGATGAACCTTTACAAGAGGCCGGGTTCGATAATCTCAAGGATTTCACATTTCAGAGCTATCACTGCCCTGGAGTCCGCCACGAGTTGATGGCTGTCCAGGAAATTCCGCGCTACTTTATCGTGTTTCTGCTGACCTCGCCTAACCGAAGCGCCTTCGATGAATCGCTTCCCTCCTATCGCAAGGTTCTGGAGGATTTCCGATGGTGGCCATCATCCGGCTATCGCAGCCGCAGCCAGCCTGAGTGAAGAGACCGCATCCTTCAGGCTCGAGCGGGTCGGAGGCGATTCATAATTTCGGCGATGTGAAAATACCGATTCAAGACGTAAAAGTGGAGGCCCTCGACTCCATGATCCAACAGGTCGCGCGCTTGTTCGGCGGTGTGGCGGATCCCGATGCCGGCTACGTCTTCGGGGACGGCGCAGTTTTCCATTTCTTCAAGCAAGCCCTCCGGAATCCGGGCGCCGCAAAGATCGGTTATTCTGCGAATCTGCTGAAGGTTGATGATGGGGAGCAGCCCAGGGACGATCGGCACCTCGATGCCGATGCTTCTGCAGCGGTCCAGAAAATGATAAAAGCGGCGGTTGTCATAAAACAACTGGGTGATCACCAGGTCGGCGCCCGCATCCACCTTCTCCTTCAAGCGCTGCAGGTCGGTTTCGAAGTCGGGCGCTTCGATATGCGTCTCCGGATACCCTGCCACGGCAATGCTGAAATTCCGGCGCCGACGGATGTGGCTCACCAGGTCGACGGCATGACAGAATCCTCCTTCAGGCGCTGCGAACCGGGACTCTCCCTTGGGCGGATCTCCGCGGAGCGCGACGATGTTTTCGATTCCATGTCGTTCGATTTCGTCCAGGATCCGGTCCACCGCGTTTTGATCCGCGCCGACGCAGGTCAGGTGATGGGCGGTCTCGATCCGATACCGGTTTTTCAGAAGCGCCGCAATCTCTATGGTGCGCTCCTGCGTGCTCCCCATGGCCCCGTAGGTGACGGTGATGAAGTCGGGTCGCAGTCCGATCAGTTTCGGGATCCGGCTTTCCAGCAGGGTCAAACCTTCTTCGGTCTTGGGCGGAAAGATCTCAAAGGAAATGACCGGCTCGGCTCGTCGATAGAATTCACTAAATCTCATATGATCGCCACCGGAAGAGAACATGGTACAGAAGGGCGCGCGTGGAAGTCCACCCCGCCGAAAGGGCTGCGGCGCCCCGTCTGTTTCGGACTGAAACTTTACGCAGCCCCGCCGCTCCGTGTAATCTCACCACTTCATCTATGAAAGTCATCATCCTCGGAGGAGGCGCCGTCGGAACCCTCGTGGCCCAGCGACTGATCCGAGAGCGAAACGAAGTCACGATCGTCGAGACCGTAGCGGACCGCTGCTCCGTTCTGGAGACCATGCTGGACGCTCGCATCGTGCACGGCAGCGCGAGCAGCGTCAAGACGCTGGAGAAAGCCGGCCTGATGACCTCCGACATGCTCATTGCGGTCACCAGCTCAGACGAGGTCAACATCCTCGGCTGTCTGATCGCCCAGGCCTACTCCAACATACGGATCAAGGTCCTTCGACTGCGCACTCACGAAATCGACCGCTGGAAGTCCATCTGCGACAGCAAGCTGCTGGGGGTCGATCTGGTCATCCATCCGGATCGGGAGACGGCCGACCGGATCCTGGACGTGGTCGACTTGCCCGGCGTCTCCGACATCACTCAATTCGCCGATGGAAAAGTGCGGCTTTTTGGAATGACCGTCTCCCCGGGCAGCCCGCTTGACGGCAAACCGCTGGCGGACCTGGAAAATGAGAAAACCCCGGTCAACGCGCTCATCGTGATGGTTTTTCGAGGAAACCGGGTCATCATTCCGGCCGGAAAGGATCACTTGCGAGCCGGAGACCATATTTACGTCGTCTGCCCCAGCGCCGAACTGGAAAAGGCGTTCGATTTTGTCGGCCTTCAGCGCGTAAAGAACGTCCAGAGGGTGTTTATCCTGGGAGGCAAGCAACTGGGAATCGAGGCGGCCCTTCGTCTGGAGAGGCTGGGAATTCAGGTGAAGCTTTTCGAACGCGATCTTGCGCGCTGTCAGATGATTGCAGAAATCGTGCAAGACGCCGTGGTCGTTCATGCGGACGGCACGGACCAAAAGATCCTGATCGATGAAAACGTGGAAGGCATCGACGCCTACCTGGCTCTGACCGGAGACGACGAGGTCAATATCATCGCTTCCCTTCTGTCTAAACGCCTTGGGGCCACAAAAGCCATCGCCATGATCAACCGTCTCGATTTTCTGCCCATGGCCCAATTGCTGGGGATCAACTCCATCTTCAGCACCCGACTGATCGTGGTGGACCGGATCCTGCAATTCGTCCGCAAGGGGCACGTTCTGTCGGTGACCACATTTCGAGAGGAAGAAGCGGAAGCGATCGAGTTGATCGCCACGCCCGGCTCCCGCTTCGTGGGGAAGACTCTCGCCGACGTCCATCTTCCGGAGGGGACTTTGCTGGGGGCGATCGTGCGGCCGAACGGGGAGGTCGTCGTGCCTCGGGGACAAGACGTCATCCGGGCGGACGACCGGGTCATTTTCTTCTGCCTGGAAACGTTGGTGCCGAAACTGGAGAAGGCTTTTATTTTTTAGGCAGTGCCGGCAGGCGCTGGCGCCTCGGTGGCGAGGCGGCTGAGGGCGACGTTGATGCCATGGCCTGATGCTGCTGCGCGATCGATCGAGCCTGAATCAAAGAGGAAGTGAACGTTGCTGATCCGCTGGGACAGTCTGGGGCATCTTCTCGGCTTTTTCACCCTCGGGATCGCTGTCTCCATGCTGGCTCCGGCGGGGCTCGCGCTTTACTACGCGGATCAGGGGTTCTTGCCGCTGGTGAAAGCGCTGGGGCTGACTGCGGCTGTGGGCGTTGCGCTGATTGTCGCCCTGCGTCCAGAACCGCACGAAATCAATCACCGCGAGGGCATCCTTTTCGTCTGTCTGGCGTGGTGCAGCGCCAGCGCCCTGGGAGCGCTGCCGTATTACTTTTCCGACAGTTTTCCGGGCTATACCGACTCCTTTTTTGAGGCGATTTCCGGCTTTACGGCAACCGGGGCGACCGTTCTTTCAGACATCGAATCGGTTCCCAGGAGCCTCCTTTTCTGGCGCTCCTTGAGCCAATGGGTGGGGGGGATGGGCATCATTCTCCTCGGAATCGCCATTCTGCCGCTGCTGGGCACCGGCGGGATGGCGCTTTACCGGGCCGAGTTTTCCGGGGCGCGATCGGAAAAGCTCAAACCCAGAATTGCGGAGACGGCGCTGGCCCTCTGGAAGATCTACGTTTCATTCAGCGTCGCCGCTTACGTCGCCTTGAGGCTGGCCGGAATGGAGCCTTTCGATGCCATCTGCCACACCTTCACGACCGTCGCCACGGGCGGCTTTTCGCCTCGGGGCGCCAGCATCGAATCGTTTCAAAGCCCAGCAATTGAATACGTCGTGGTTTTTTTCATGCTGGCCTGCGGCGTCAACTTCACGCGCCACTACCGTCTATTTGTGGAAGGGAAAGTGCGAGACTTCTTCGATGCCGAAGTCAGAGTCTATCTCTTGATCCTTGGGACGATCACCCTCGTGATCGCGGGAACCCTGCTGCGGTCCCCCGGCAGCGAGCTGGGGGAAAGTTTACGTCTGGCTCTTTTTCAGACGGTTTCGATCGGCACGACAACCGGATTCAGTTCAGTCGATTTCGAAGCCTGGACTCCGTTCGCCAAACTGCTCCTGCTGGCGTTGATGTTCGTGGGGGGATGCACCGGATCCACGGCGGCCGGAATGAAAGTGGCCCGGATCATCCTGCTGTTTCGCGTGGTGGGCCGACAGTTTCGCCAGATGGTGGAGAGGCGGGGCGTTTTCGCCGTGCGGTTCGGGGGCGAGGCCGTTTCTGAGCAGACCATCAACAGTCTGCTCAATCTGGTCTACATCGCCTTGATGATCAACTTTGCGGCCTGCATGGCGCTGACGGCCGCCGGGGTCGACGT
>DATKAT010000065.1:0-4372 GCA_035514675.1 Acidobacteriota bacterium
AAGCACCAAGCACCAAGCACCAAGCACCAAGCACCAAGCACCAAGCACCAAGCACCAAGCACCAAGCACCAAGCACCAAGCACCAAGCACCAAGCACCAAGCACCAAGCACCTATACGAACGGAAAGAGCCACGAGAGGACGGCCACCCAGAAGTATCCGGAGAAGGCCAGGATGGTGAGAAGAACCGTCCACAACTTCAGCGTTTCGCCTTCGCTGAGTCCCGCCATCTGGCCGACGATCCAGAACCCGCTGTCGTTCATCCAGGAAGTGGTGGTGGCGCCGAAGCCGATGACTGCGACCAGGTAGGCCGGATGGAAGGGAAGAGTCTGATTGGCGAGCGCCGGCCCGACGATCCCCGCGGTGGTGATCATGGCCACCGTAGCGGAGCCCTGTGAGACGCGCAGCAGCGCCGCCGTCAGAAACGCCAGCGAAAGCAGAGAGACCCCCAATCCGTCTGCGGTGTCGGCGATGACTTCGCCAACTCCGGAAGCCGCCAACACCGAACCGAACGCTCCTCCGCCGCAGGTGATGAAAGCGATCACGGCCCCAGCCGCAACCGCCGGCTGCAGAGATTTGAATACCTTTCTCCAATTGTCGACGGCGTACCGACGTATCAGCCAGGCGGAAATCAGGAACCCTAGCAGCAAGGCGACGTCCTTGTGGCCGAAAAAGTTCAGCCATCGCTCCCCGGTCGGTCCCGCCAGCGGGATGGTCTGTTGGAGCGAAGCCAGCGATATCAGGGAGACCGGCAACAGGATCGGCGACAGAGCGAGCGCCAGCGCCGGCAGTTCGGCGTCGCTGCGCACCGCCATCTCCTCCATTTCCCCTTCTTCTGCGCCGTACACCCTGCGCGGCGTGATATCGACTCTGCTGTTGATGAACCGCGCGTAACCGATCCCGCCGACCATGATGGGGACGATGGAAGCCAGCAAGCCGATCAGGAAGGCTGATCCCAGCGAAACATTGAGTTGCTGAGCCACGGCCAAGGGCCCCGGCGTGGGAGGAACCAGGGCGTGCGTAACCGCGGCCCCGGCGCCAGCCGCGCACACCATCAGCGCGTAATCCCGCTTCTTTCGGGCGTAAGAGGAGCGAATGATCGGCGCCAGCAGGTAGAACACGGTATCGAAGAAGACCGTTATGGAGAGGATGGAGCCGCTGGCAAGGTACGCGTAGTGCTCCCTGGCGCCGAAGAGTCGCGAAAACGAACGGACGATGCGTTCCGCCGATCCGCTGTCCATCAATGCCTTTCCGATCAAGGAGGCCAGCACCAGAAGGATTCCGATGTTGCCCATCAGGCCCGCGAATCCTCCGGAGACGACGCCGATGGCTTCGTCAAAGGCGATCCGATCGCTGAACAGAGCGACCACGAATGCGGAAAGAATGAGCGCCAGAAAAGCGTGAACCCGGAAATACAGGATCAGAACCAGGATCAGCGCGACTCCGATCAGCAGGCAGATGAGCGGTCCGAACATGAAACGCAGTTCCTTCTGTCTGGATTCAGGGCAAAAAGACGAGCGCCTATTTTGACGGCTGCAGCGTCCGATGTAAAGGGTTCCCGCTTCCCTGCGGTGAGTTCAGCGCCGCCTCTGCTGGAGCGGAAGGAGCGGGCGGGATTGCGGCGGGCCTTCGACTACTTCGAAATAGAACGGAGCGCTCGCCGGGTCAACGACTCAGCGTCCGCAAAACGTAGTGCAGGATTCCGCCGTGCCGGAAGTATTCGACTTCTTTGGGAGTGTCGATTCGCACCAGGGCTGAAAACTCCTTTGCCGATCCGCCTTCCGGCTTGGCGCGGACAGTGAGACTGCTCGCCGGTTGGACGCCCTGATCGAGTCCGATCACCTCGAAAGTCTCTTCCCCGGTCAATTCCAGACTGGAGGCGCTTTCGCCCGACTGAAACTGAAGAGGGAGGACGCCCATGCCGATGAGATTGCTACGGTGAATCCGCTCGTAGCTTTCCGCCAGCACCACCCGGACTCCGAGCAAGCGCGTGCCTTTGGCGGCCCAGTCTCGGGATGATCCGGAACCGTATTCTTTGCCGGCGATTACGATCAGAGGGATTTCTTCCGATTCATAGAGCATCGCCGCGTCGAAGATAAAGATCGGCTCTTGGCTGGACGGGTGCCGGGTGTAGCCGCCCTCCACGCCGGGGACGAGGAGGTTTCTCAGTCGAATGTTTCCAAAAGTTCCGCGCATCATCACTTCATGGTTGCCGCGTCGGGAACCGAAGGAATTGAAGTCCCGTGGTTCGACGCCATTTTCGATCAAATAGCGGCCGGCAGGACTGTCGATTGGAATGGAGCCTGCCGGCGATATATGATCGGTCGTGACCGAATCGCCCAGCAAGGCGAGCGCCCTCATTCCTTTCAGATCCGTCAGCGGCTCCGGCTCCGGTCCGATTCCGTCGAAAAACGGAGGCTTCCGGATATAGGTGGATTCGGCGTCCCACTCATAGCGATCCCCTTCCGGAATCGGCAACTCCCTCCATCGATCATCTCCGCTGTAAACGTCCTGGTATTTTTCGGCAAACATTTCGCGTCGGACCGCGCTTCGCACGGCGTCCCGTATCTCCTTCTGACTCGGCCAGATGTCCCGCAGATAAACGTCCTTGCCGTCCTTTCCGGCGCCGAGCGGCTCGTTGACCAAGTCGATGTCCATCCGACCCGCCAGAGCGTAGGCGACGACCAGGGGAGGCGAAGCCAGATAGTTGGCGCGAACATCCGGATTGATCCTGCCTTCGAAATTTCGATTTCCCGACAGGACGGCGCAAGCTACGAGACGGTTCTCGTGGATCGCATTGGAAATCGCTTCCGGGAGCGGGCCGCTGTTGCCGATGCAAGTTGTGCATCCGTAGCCCACCAGATTGAATCCCAACTCGTTCAGATCTCCGGTCAGGCCGGCGGCGTCCAGGTATTGCGTGACCACTTTCGACCCGGGCGCCAGACTCGTCTTCACCCAGGGCCGTCGTTTCAAGCCCTTTTCGACCGCTTTTCGAGCCAGCAGTCCGGCGCCCAGCATTACGGAGGGATTCGATGTATTGGTGCAACTGGTGATGGCCGCAATCACAACCGCCCCATGTTCCAGATCGAACTCGAACGCCTCACCCCCATTTTCTTCAGCCGACAGACGCACCCGCACCTTGGGCGGAGCGGGGGCGGCCACCGCTACTCCGCCGGTGTCTCCGCCTTCCTCTTCCCACCTCGTCGAGTTTTCAGCCGATGGCCGTTTTGAATCGAGACCGTCAATCATGCTACTCAAGGCCTCGCCGAAAGCTTCCCGGGACTGGCTCAGCGGAATCCTGTCCTGAGGCCTCTTTGGTCCCGCGATGCTGGGCTCGACCGTGGACAAATCCAGCTCCAGCGTATCGGAGTATTCCGGCTCCGGAGAATCCGGCGTATGGAACAATCCCTGAGCCCGCGCATAGGCTTCCACCAGTTCCACTCGACTTTCTTCGCGCGCCGTGAAACGGAGGTACTCCAGCGTTTCCCGGTCGACCGGGAAAATGGCGCAGGTGGCGCCGTATTCGGGAGACATGTTGCCGATGGTGGCTCGATCCGCCAGCGCCAGGCTGGAAACTCCGGGCCCGTAGAATTCGACGAACTTTCCAACCACTCCTTTGCCGCGAAGCATTTCCGTGATGGTCAGAACCAAATCGGTAGCCGTGGCGCCTTCCGGCAAACTTCCCTGTAGCCGGAACCCGACGAACTCCGGAATCAACAGGCTGATCGGCTGCCCGAGCATGGCCGCCTCGGCTTCAATTCCCCCGACGCCCCAGCCCAAAACCCCCAGCCCGTTGATCATCGTCGTGTGACTGTCGGTTCCCACCAGCGTATCGGGAAAGGCCCAGTTCCCTTCGTCGCCGCTCGATTCGAAGACCACTCGGGCCAGATACTCCAGATTCACCTGGTGAACGATCCCGGTTCCCGGCGGCACGACTCTAAGATCGTCAAATGCCGCCTGCCCCCACCGGAGAAACTTGTACCGCTCGAGGTTTCGCTCGAACTCTCTCTCCAGGTTGATCTGAAACGACATCGGCCGCCCGAAAGAATCCACCTGCACGGAATGGTCGATCACCAGCTCGGCCGGAACCAGCGGATTGATTTTGGAGGGATCCCGGCCCAGCTCGGCCATTGCGTCCCGCATGACCGCCAGATCCACCACCGCCGGCACGCCGGTGAAATCCTGCAGGACCACTCGCGCCGGAGAAAATGCGATCTCTCGATCGGCGCCCTGACCCGGCTTCCACCCGGCCAGCGCCTCGATGTCTTCCCGCTTTACGGATTGGCCGTCCTCAAAACGCAGGAGGTTCTCCAACAGAATGCGCAGGGAAAACGGCAGGCGATCCATCCGGCCCAACCCGGCCTCCTCCAATGC
>DATKAT010000066.1:0-4445 GCA_035514675.1 Acidobacteriota bacterium
ACATGGGCCTCTCGCTCCAGGCCATCCTGGGGGCTCTTCTGGGAGACTCGAAAAACGGTCCGGATGTATGCGGCGAAACTCTCCGGGTTCGCGCTTCCGTATGGGTTCTCCGCCTTCTTGTCGGTTGGGACGCGGCCCGTCACTGAAGCCTGGCCGGCCTGGCGACTGACGCAGGAGGAAAGCAGCAACTGGGTGGCAAAAGCGGTGGCCAGTATCGCTCTGGGAACGGGTCTCCATTGCTTCATTTGCATCATCGGTCTTTACTCCCGCTCAGGCGGAACGCAGTCGGGCGCTGACGTCCGAAAATTCGCTGTGCGCCGCCATCCTGCGCACAAAAAAGGCCCGATATGCGAGGGTCATTACGGCCCTTCGCCCCCCATCAACGGCAGCAACTGCTGAACGATCTGAATGATGGCGGGTCCGGCGACCACGACGAAAATGGCAGGAAACACGAAAATGACCAGCGGAGGGATCATCTTGACGGTGATTTTGGCGGCCCGCTCTTCGGCCCGCTGTCTCCGCTTCGTTCGAAGGTTTTCAGAGAAGTTCCGCAGCGACTGGGCGATGCTGGTTCCGAACCGATCCGCCTGAATCAAAACGGCCACCAGCGACTTTAAATCATCCACGTCGGTACGGGCGGAAAGATTCCTCAAGGCGTCCGACCGGCTTCGACCTGCATTGATCTCCAGGCTGTAGATCCGCAATTCCTCAGAAATCTCCGGGTGCGTATCACCGATCTCCTGACCGATGCGAAGCAGCGCCTGGTCCATGCCCAGGCCCGCCTCGACGCAGACAACCGAAAGATCCATGACGTCCGGAAGCGCCAGTTGCAGCTTATCCTTCCGCTCGCTGATTCTGGAGGATAGCCAGATGTCCGGCAGCGCTGCGCCCAGCAGGATCGCAAGAGGGAGGCAGAGATAGGGATAAGCGTACAGATACCCTGTAAAGGCGGTCAGAATGAGGATGCCGCCGGCCAGCGCCAGGCGAACGCCGTACAGAATGAGGGCCCCTTCGCGCCGCCGGATCCCCGCCTGCATGAGGCGGCGCTCCTCGCGGCCGAGATCTTCCGGCGAGCGGGGAATCATCTGCCCGAGGGGCTTGAAGACTTTTTCCAGCCTCTCGTAATAGGCGTCCCTTTCGTCCAGATCCGATCGCTCTTCGACGGCGCCGGCCGGCCGCACTCTTTCGCGAAGATTGATGCCGCGGTTCAGAAGCGCGTACAAGAGGGCGAACAGGCCCAGGAAAACCAGAATCGCCAGTGCTATGAGGGCAAGCGTCATGAAGTCCATATTCAAACCTTGATCTGAATGATCTTGCGAATCACGAAGTATCCGATCAATTGGGAGACGACGGCGCCGATCAGCATGAAGTGGCCCAGACGCTCCTCAAACAGGATCCGAAGATATTCGGGATTCGAAAGATACATCAACACGGCGGTGGCCGGGGGCATGGCCATCAACACGTACATCGAAAGGCGGCCTTGCGCAGCGTAAGTCCGGATCTGGCGATAAATCTTGAAGCGTTCCCGGACCACTGTGGAAAGATTGTCCAGAATCTCAGCCAGATTTCCCCCCGACTCCCTCTGAATCTGCAGCGAAGTGACGAAGACGCGGACGTCGGAAAGCGGCACGCGGACCGTCAGGTTGTTGAGCGCCTCCTTCATCGGCAAGCCCAGGTTCTGCTGGTCGTATACGATCCGAAACTCGGTCGCCACCGGTTCGGGCATCTCCGTGGCGATCAGGTCGAGCCCCGACGTGAAGGCATGGCCGGCGCGGACGGCCCGCGCCAGCAGATCCATGGCGTCCGGAAAAAGCTCTTCGAACTTGTTGAACCGCCGCCTCCTCATGATGGCGACCCAGAAGAAGGGGATCGCCCCAAGAAATGCGCCCGTCACCAGAGCCAGCAACGTCGGCATTCCAAACAGAAGGCCGAAAACGAGTCCCCCCACGGCCAATCCGAGAACGATCAATAAAAGGTTGACCAGGCGCATCTGAATGGCGGCCTGATCCAGCATGAGATGCAGTTCGGCGATGCCCGGGAAGCGAACCAGCAACTGGCTCAGAAAGGGAAGATCCCGAAACAGGTCCTCCCGCATCATCAGGGTGTCGTTGTCGAGGTCCTCCAGCGTCTGCGTCGACGCCTGCCGAACCGCCGCCAGCCGAGTCCGCAACTGCTTGCGGGAAGCGGGAGCCTCCACGAAAAAGTAGATGGCGCTGACCATCAGCCCGAGGATGACGACGAAGATCAGCAGAGTAATGATCGCTAAGCTCATGGTTCGACCTGCCTAACTCGCGTGAACGGCAAACGTGTCGGCTGGAATCTGAAGGCCCGCAGCGAACAGCCGCTCGGTGAATTTCGGACGAATGCCCGTCGCCCGGAAGCGTCCCTTCACGCGGCGGTTCTCATCAAATCCCTGTCGCTCGTAGACGAAAAGGTCCTGCATGGTGACGGTCGGCCCTTCCATGCCGGTGATTTCGGCAATGCTGGTGACTTTCCGAGTTCCGTCCGGCATGCGGTTGCACTGAACGACCAGGTTGATGGCCGAGGCCATCTGCTGTCGAATGGCCTTGTCGGGAAGGTTCAGGTTCGACATCGATACCATGGTTTCCAGTCGGCTGAGCGCATCGCGGGGAGTGTTGGCGTGGATCGTGGTCATCGAACCCTCGTGACCCGTGTTCATCGCCTGCAGCATGTCCATGGCTTCCTCTCCGCGAACCTCGCCCACGACGATTCGGTCCGGACGCATACGCAGCGCATTGATGACCAGCTGCCTCTGTTTGACACTGCCTTTCCCCTCGATGTTGGGCGGCCGCGTCTCCAGCCGAACCACGTGCTCCTGCTTGAGCTGCAGTTCGGCGGCGTCTTCGATGGTGACGATGCGATCCGTCTTCGGAATGAAGGCTGAAAGGATATTCAGAAGAGTGGTTTTGCCCGCGCCGGTTCCGCCGGAAATCAGGACGTTCAACTTACCCTGAACTGAGAGCCTGAGCAGGTCCAGCATCTGCGGGGTCATCGAGCCCTTCTCCAGCAGATCGGAAGCCATCAGGGGGTCGGTTCCAAAGCGGCGGATCGAGACGGCGGGACCGTCCAGCGCCAGCGGAGGAATGATGGCGTTGACGCGCGAGCCGTCGGGCAGGCGGGCGTCGACCATCGGCGAAGATTCATCGACGCGACGGCCGACCCGGGACACGATCCGCTCGATGATCCGCATCAGGTGCTGATCGTCGTTGAACTGGACGTCGGTCTTCTCCAGTCTGCCGTGTCGTTCGATGTACACGTTCTTGCACCCGTTGACCAGAATGTCCGCGATCGTTTCGTCCGCCAGCAGCGGCTCCAGCGGCCCCAGGCCGAACAGCTCGTCGACGACTTCGGAGATGATCTGGTCACGTTCGCCCGAAGTCAGCGGCGTATTGTCCTTCTGCAGCATGTCGCGAAGAACCTTGTTCACCCGTTCCCGAGCGACTTTCTCTTCGAGGCGATTCAATCGCTCGAGGTCGACTTCCTGCAGTAATTTCGTGTGTAGCGAACTCTTTACCTGCCAGTATTCCTGTTTGCCTGGACTGCCGTTGATAGCCATATTTCATCCCCGCCTGGATTGCAGTTGATTGTTAACCAAAAATGTTCAGAAAGCCCTTTTTCTTCTCCTGCGTCCGAATCCCGCTCAACGACACTGCCAGTTCCCGGTAGCTTCGAGAGAGCTGCGAATGGTTGACCGATATCATCGGCTTTCCCGAGTTGATGGCGCCGATGGCGGCGCCGTAATCATTCGGAAGCGACCAATAGACCGGGTGCTCCAGAACCTTCTGGATTTGCTTCTCGTTGATTGCGTCTCCCTTTGCGCTGCGATTGACCACCAGCCGAATCTTGTCCGTTCCGGCCGTCCGCTCCAGAAACGTCAGGAGCCGGTGCGTTCGCCACAGCGCCGGAAGCTCCGGAGTCAAAACCACGATGACGGCGTCGGCGGACTCGGTGACCACCCGCATGGCGTCCTCATCCAGGCTCGAAGGGAGGTCCACGACCGAGTGGGTGAACGTCTGCGACGCCACCTCGATCAGCTTGCCCAGACTCCCCGGGTCCGGTTCCTGACCGGAAACGTACTCCGGAACCCCCGGCAGTACGCCGAAACCGTCGGCGCGGGTCATCAAACTCTGCAAAAGTACCGGATCCAGCCGGTCGGCCTGCGCCAGCGCGTCCTGGACGTTGTAGGTCGGATTCAAGTTCAGATAGGCCGCAGCGTCTCCCATCGGATGGTTCAGATCGATCAGGACCACCTGCGTATTCTGCATCACCGACAGCGAAGCGACCAGGTTGATGGCGACCGAAGTGGCGCCCGCGCCGCCCTTTGCGGCGGTCACGCAGTAGATCTGCCCGCGGGAGACTTCCGTTCCTCTTCTCTTACGTTCGCTCCGAAAGCGGGTCAGCGCCTGAGAGAGATTCTCGGCGGT
>DATKAT010000067.1:0-5605 GCA_035514675.1 Acidobacteriota bacterium
TCAGCGCAATGGCTAGAAATACGGATTCCAGCAAGTCAAACTGCAGAAGAAGAGCGATGGAGAATCCGCCGACGGCTGTAAACGCCACTTGCCCGAGGCCGGCCAGAACGGCGACGCGTCCGACATCGCGAATTTTTTCCAAGCTCAATTCGAGTCCGACGATAAAGAGTAGAAGAGCGATGCCCACCTCGGAGATGACGTCCACGGCTTGAGCGGCGACGGGTTCGGGCGTAGGCAGGCTTCCGGGGAAAGCGGCGGCAAGCCAGACAAGCGCGGGGCCGATCGCGAGTCCGGCGATGATGTAACTGACGATCGCCGGGACGTAAATCTGCCTCAGTATCAGGACGAGAACGGTGGCCGCCACGATCATCGTCCCCAGGCTGCCCACCACGTGAAAACCGTCCAAGAAGCCTCCCCTTTTTCTCTATCGAATCGATGCGATGAAGCTCTTTTGATTGCTCGCCGGCGGTCTCGAATGCCGAGGCCCTGAAGTTCACGGAGTCGACGCCGCCGGAACCGGATTGTTCAGCCCACACGCAAGCCTGACGAGCGATCCCCTTCGAGTCTGGGACGCCAGCCTCGTACGTCTGCCTTCGCCGGCCTCTGTTATGCTTCTCGAACTATGAACAAAAACACTTTCGATATCAACGTGGGGAATTTTCGTCCCCCAAACATTTCGCGCCAGACGATTGTGTCGGCGGTCGTCGGCCTGGCGGCGCTGATTCTGATTTTTTCGAGCGTCTATCAGGTCCAGCCTACAGGACCGCACAAGAGGTCAGGGGAGAGGCCGACGCGAGGGCGACCGCCGTTTATGCGGACGCTTACAGTCGCGACGCCACTTTCTATACGTTCACCAAGAGCCTGGAAACCTACGAGCACACGGCTGATTCAAAGAGCGTGTTGATTCTGACGACCGATAGCGATTTATTGCGTTTCTTGAAACGAACGCCGTAAGGGAGGCGGGAGACGGCCAGCCCGCTCTGCGGGCGACGTTTACGGGCAGCGCCCGGTAAAAGTCCACGCGGGAGCAATGGAACTGTCTTCAGCTATCGGACTCCGATTCGGAATTTCCTTCCGATTGCAGGTAGCGGACCTTTTCGACGGTCACCATCCCGCCGCCAAGCATTTCGACCAATTCCGGCAAGAAATCGTCGATTTTCTCCCGGCTGTCGACGATCTCAATCACTAGTGGAAGGTCTTCGGAGAGCCTGAGGATTTTGGCCGTGTGCAGGATGCTTCTCTTGCCGTAACCCATCACTCCCCGCAATACGGTCGCTCCGGCCAGCCCGAATTCCCTGGCGCGCAGTACTACCGCTTCATAAAGGGGTTGGCGACCGAAGCGGTCGCTTTCGCCGATCAGCATCCTTAGCAAATAGCCCTCCTTCAGCTCTACCATGTCGACCTCTCCAGCGTCAGCCGCGCCCCGGAATATCCCAGCCAGACCAGAGCCAGGCCGACAAGATTCGAAATTAGAATGTTTGTCGTTGCGGAAAACACCTCACCCTGCTTCATCAGCGAAAAAGTCTGCAACCCATAAGATGAAAAAGTGGTAAAACTCCCCAGAAATCCAATCAGCAGGCCGACTCTCCACAGCGGATCGATGAGAAATCGTTCTTCCAGCATGTAGTACAGGAATCCGACGGCAAAGCAGCCGGAAAGATTTACGACCAGGGTCCCCATCGGATACACTTCCCCGAATCGTCGGGCGACCCAGCCCGACAGCGCATAACGCGACACCGACCCGACAAAGCCGGCCATCCCCACAACCAACAGCGCCTTAAGCGACATGAATCAATCTCCTCCCGAAAGGGGTCACAGCCCCACTTGTCTGAACCTGCACATTGGATCTACTTGCCTCCCGTTCAGCAGGTCGGCGCCGAAACGAAATTCCAAGCCGCTTCCGCGGGCCGACCGGCACACGCCGCTGAAATCGGTTTCCGCCAAGATTTAATCTGACGGCGCGTCGGGCGAGCCCAGGCTCACCAGGTTGGCCAGCAGGCGATAGGCGCCGGGGACTCCTGCGGGAAGTTGCCGCCACAGGCCGATTCCCAGGTAGATCCAGCAACCTTGCCCGTAGCGGGCCTCCACGAGCGACCCAAGCTGTTCGCCGGCATTGTATTCGAACGGGTCTTCCATGGAGATCAGATCCCGGTAATCCGGGCTTTTTTCTCCAATGAAATAGAGGCCCCTTTCCTGCGACCAGCCGTCCCAGTCCCGCTCCGAGATCCGATTCGGGAAATGGAAGACCGGATGCTCGGGAAGCAGAATCTCGACCGGCGCGTTCTGATCGGTCACTCGCCCCCGTCCCACCTGAAGCGGATGCGGAGCGAACTGGCTGGGACCCATCCGGACCTGCCCGTCCGTATCCGGCTCGAACGAGTTCATTTCAAACTTGTTGTATTGGACTATCATCACTCCGCCCCGCCGGACCCAATCGAGCAGCCGGTCGTTGTAGGTCCGCAGATCCTCCCGATTCAGGTAGGCGCGCACTCCGGTCACAATGACGTTGAAGCGATCCAGATCTCCAAATGCGACGTCGTCTTCCGTCATCATCGAGTACTCGATGCCCAACTGGTTCAAGGCCTTCGGAACCTGATCTCCGACTCCCATGACGTACCCGAGCCGCAAGCCGTCGGCCACCCGAACGTCCACGGTCTTCAACTCGACTTCGGAAGGATGGTAAAGGACGCGCTTTTCAATGTGATCGTAGTCGATAAACTCGTGCCCCTCGTGAAACACCTGGTCGCCGAATCGGGCCTCCACGCGGACTACGTGTTCCCCTTCCGTTAACGTTTCAGAGCTGGACAGGAAGAATCTGTGGGTGGCCGACTCGCCTCTTCCTTCAAATTCCAGATCTGTCGAGGCCGGCCGAACTTCCCAGCCGTCCGGAAGTCGGAAGTTCAGCCGTCCGGAGGCGGGTCCCTCACCGTTGTAGTCGACCGTCACTCGAACCTCCCGGCCCTCCCGTGCCTGATCCAGCGGCACGACGGAGATTTCGGGCGCCGCTCGAACCGACACTTTTGGAACCACCATGAGTTCGTGCCTTTGTTCGCCGCCGACCCAGGGTCCTTCGTATGGATACTCCGCAGCCTTTTGCAGCCAGGCGGACTCGCCGCTCGAGTCGTAATGAGCCCGCACCTGAAGCACGGGCTCGGGCCAGGGCTTTCCGAAATCCTTCGGGTTCAAATTCCGGTATCGATCGGCGCCTTCCTCCCTGACCCAATATGGGCGGGTCGGCGCCGCATCGGGTGCCACGCGTATCCGGAAACGGCGCTCCGCGACGCCTCTGGCGGGGACTTCCCGGATGGGATCTCCGCTTTCGACCACCTTCCACCCTTCCGGCATCCGCAGCTCCACATTCCGAACGATGACCGGGGCATGGCTCCCGTTGGCCAGATTGACCGTCAAGCCGAAATGCTGGGAGGGGCTGACCAGGCCTGCGTCGACCACGGCGTCCAGGCGGAGCTGGTGCGCGTGGCGCAGGGCCGCCAGGAACTCCGTTTCCTTTCGGTGGAGGCGCAGAAGAATCTCGAAGCGTGCCGCTTCGCTGAGGTCGCTGGTTGCGACCTGTTCGATCAGTTGTCGCAGCGTTCTCAGTCCGTCCGCCAGAGGGGGCGCGGTCTTGGACGGATCGTTGGCGTCGAATGCATCCAGCGCGCGCATCACGGCGCTCTGCAGCGATTCCAGCGAAGGGCGAAGAAAGGGCGCTCGCTCGAGCTCGCCGGCGGCAAAGCGCTCCAGCGCCGGCAATCCGGTCTCGATTCCATCGAACAGATCGGATTCGTCCCGTTCCGTCGAAATCGCCGCATCCACGAGCTTCCAGTTGGAAGCGCAGCGGCCCGGCAGCGGAACGACCTGTCCCATCCCTTGGCAGCGGTGCAACGAACGGCTTTCCATTCCGAACTCGTAGTAGGTAGTTCCCAGGATCGGGTCGAATCCGCCGCAGTCGATGGCAACGACTGCCCGTTCGTCGTCTGCCACCTCGCCGGCCGCGCCCCAGCGGTGGCGCTCGTAGAACTTTTTTGCCTGCCAGGGACGTAGTCCTTCCGCAATTTGCTCGGGAAACCGCTGTGGATCGGCGGCTGCGCGGAAAGCTTCCTCCGCGATCAGGGCGGAGGCCTGGTGATGCTGGCCGCCTCCCGCTCCGGCTCGGGGCAAAATGCCGACGACATCGGGCCGAAACGTTCGCAGAATGCGGACCACGTCGCCCACGATCTCCTCCCGACCCCACCGCTGCATGGTCTCGTCGACGCTGAACGAGTAACCGAACTCGTAGGCTCGGCTGAAAAACTGTTCGGCGCCGTCGTACCGGTGCATCGACATCAGTTCTTCGGTGCGAATGATTCCCAGGGCTTCGAACAATTCCGGCCCGATCTCGTTCTGGCCCCCGTCTCCGCGAGTCAGCGTCAGCAGCCCCGTATGGATACCCCGGCCTCTTCCCAACAGAACCAGAAGCGGATTGTCCTCATCGTCCGGATGAGCGGTCACGTGCAGGAAAGACGCCGTATTCGGAAGTCTTCGCAGAGCCAGAGCCAGGCCGGATGCGCCCTCGTCCTGCGGCAACGGCTTCTGCACCGCCGGCGCGGGCGCCGCAAGAAGAAACGCTGCCAAAGCGAAGGGTGCAATTCTGATCCATCGAGTCAACACGATTCCTTTTCCTCCACTATTTATTTTTCGTTTCTCCTTAACACTTGCAGGATCCCTCTTGCGAGCATTATGTCACCTGAGGGGCGAGCGGACAAAAGCGCCCCTGACGAATTCCAGCCTGGAAGGACTCGATCCCAGATTTGCCCAAAATCGTGCTGCATACCGGCCAAAACCGGCCAGGCCTCCGTGACCCATTCACTGTGCGCCGCCCCTCATTTCAGACCGTGGGTCAAATCTCTCAATGCCTGCGGGAATTCTTCGAAACGCCGCTCGAGCCTTTGCAATTCCATCTGGTGACGACTCAGGCTCGCTTCCGAGCGGGCGATCGCATCCTGAAGACTCTCAGGAGCGGGCCCGCCGAAGTGACTGCGCAGACGGACGAAGTTTTCAGGAGACAGGACTTCTTCGAGAAATTTCAAAGACCAGCCAAGCGGTCGTCCGAGGACCTGGGCGGCCGCCTGATCCAGGGCTTCCGAGAGCGTGAATTCCGGATGCTTCCGGCGGACTTCCTGAAACAGGGCGGTCGTACGGTAGGCCTGGCGAAACGAAGCGTCGGTCCGTCGGACCAGAGTATCCGCCAGCTCCGTCATGGTCGTATTGCCCCGGACCGCTGCCGCGCGCATATTCTCGCGCTGAAACTCGGCGGTCTCCAGTGCCGCCGCCAGCAGCCGCAAAACCCGCACAGCGTCTCGAAAGGCACGGCTCACCAGCGGCTGAACGTCGTCTTCTGCGTCGACGACATCTCCGTAGGGCGTGTTGTGCAAACTGTGAAAAACCGCAGTGGCCTGCGAATAGCTGAGACTCGCCAGGGCGCGGGAGTGCTCCAGAGCCACGGGATTCCTCTTCTGAGGCATCATGCTGCTGCATTGCACGAAGCCATCGCTCAACCGAAGGAAGTCGAACTCCTGAGTCGACCACTTCAGCAGATCCTGAACGAATCTGCCCAGCTCCACCATCA
>DATKAT010000068.1:0-12194 GCA_035514675.1 Acidobacteriota bacterium
TCCGGGCAACAGAGGTTTGCGGCCCCCGGACTGCGTTGCTCGTCGTCAACGATGCACCGGCATCGCCTTCCTCCTCGCGCCTTGCCGGCTGACCGCAGATCCCTGTTGCACGACGCACCAGGACTTCGATCACGGGCTGCCAAGCCCGCTCGACGTACTGCACGAGTACGACTGCGCGGGCATTCGTCGCGCGTCTTGTACCCACGCCGCTCTCCGCCGCCTCGCGACGGAGCCGTGTAAGAAAGACGGGCTAGCCGCTCGCGCGGCTTGCGTCATCGGGCTACCTCCACTCCCGATCTCCGTCGCTGACTTTTCGGCCGTCGATGAAGACGGCCTGAATGTGGGTGAGGTATTCGAAGGGATCGCCGTCAAACAGCACCACGTCGCCGTCTTTTCCCGCCTCCAGGCTGCCGATGCGATCGTCGACGCCCAGCAAACGGGCGGGCCAGATCGTAATGGCCGCCAGCGCGTCTTCAAAGGAAAGTCCATGGGCCGCGGCGACAGCGGCCTCAAAGAGAACCACGCGGGTCTTGGGAACGTAGCTTTCAAAGCCGGACTGCAAAGAGATCGGGATCCCGGCTTCGCGCAGCCGGGAGGCGTTTTCGAAGGTCAAGTTTTCAGTTTCGCCGAATGCGCGCTGCATGGCCGGGTGAACGATGACGGGCGCGTCCGCCTGCAGAATTTCTTCGGCCACCAGATAGGCCTCGGCAGCGCCGTCAAGAACCAAGGGGAGGTCGAATTCTTCGGCCAGTCTCAGGGCGCTCAGAATGTCGTGCGCACGGTGAACGGTCACCAGCAGCGAAAGTTCTCCGTCCAGCACCCGCGCCAGAGTTTCCTTTCGCAAGTCCAGCGCCGGTTTCTTGTCTTCATCGGCGGCGCTCCTTCTTCGCGTGTAGTCCTGAACCCGCAGGAACTCCTGGCGCAGCATTGCGATCATCTTGGAGCGGGAACCGGGGGAACCCTGCTGTTCTCGGGCGCCCTCCCCAAGAGTCGCCGCCACCATGACGGCCGGTCGCAGCACGGCGCGCTCGACGCTGTCGTCCGCAGTCTTAACGACCATGGTCTGGCCCGAGATCAGCTTGCCGGGGCCGTGGCCGGTGTGAAGGGTCGTGACGCCGAAGGATCGAACCCATTCGACCAGGCGCTCTCGCGGATTGTAGGCGTCGATGGCGCGCAGCTCGGGTTGCAGGGCAGCAGCGGCCTCGAGCTGGTCCTGATCGTGGGGTTGATTCAGGTGTCCGGTCAGGCCGATCACGGTGCGTGCGTCGATCAGGCCGGGCGTGACCACGGCGGCCCGATGCACTTCGAAGCCCTCCGGCACGGTTGTTTCCGAAGCGCTTCCCACGACGGTGATTTTCCCTGCTTCAATTAACATCACGCCGTGCTGAATCGGATCTCCGGCCATGGTGTAGATTTTGTCACCGTAGATCGCCACCTGAGCGGGAAGCGGAGCGGCGCCGGCCGTTAGGACGCAAAGCAACCAGAGGAGCCTTTTCACTCGATCACATCGCCTTCCAGGGAATGGACGCGTCGGGGCTGGTCGTGACCGGCGCCGTAGCCTCCTACCGCGTACAGAAGGTGTGCGGGGTCGGAACGGTCGAAGACCTTTTCGCCGTCGATCCAGGTTTCCAAAACTTGGGTGTAGACGCTCAGGGGATCTCCGCTGAGCAGGATCAGATCGGCGTCCTTCCCGACTTCCAGGCTTCCGATGCGATCTTCCAGCTCCAACATGCGGGCGCCGGAGATCGTCAGCGCCTCCAGGGCGCCCTGCCTGGACATGCCCGCGCGCACGGCCAGAGCGGCGGAGCGGAGGAACAGGCGGGAATCGGTGATGCCGTCGTCGGTGTGAAAGGCCACGGCAGCGCCGGCTTCCTCGAGCGCCGCTCCGGTCCGCATCGAAAGGTTCATAGCCTCCAGCTTTCCGCCTGGACTGTCGATCAGGATGATCGAGGAAGGGACTCCGGCGCCGGCGATTTCGTCGGCAACCATCCAGCCGTCGCTCACATGGTGCAGCACGACCCGCAGCCCGAATTCTTCCTTCAGGCGCAGCACCGTGAGGATGTCGTCGTGACGGTGGGTGTGATGATGAACCACCCGACGCCCTTCCAGCAGCTCCACGAGCGCCTCCATGGCCAGATCTCGCGGCGGGAGCTTCTCCTGGTCGTCGCCGGCCCTTTCCAGCTTCGCTTGGTATTCCCGAGCCTTCAAAAATTGTTCTCTGACCAGGGCCGCCGATTTGGCGCGAGTGCCCGGAAACGGAGGATTGCGGCGGGAGTTGGTTCCGTTGGCCATCTTCATTCCGCCGTCTGGAGCGCCGTCTTCGCGAAAGATGATCAGATCGTTTACGACGCGGCCGTCCCGAAACTTCACATACAGCGTCTGCCCGCTCATGAGGTGTCCGGAGCCGGGCATCAGATTGGCGGTGGTGACTCCTCCGGCCCGAGCCTTCCGAAACCGCGCGTCGCGGACGTTGGCCGCGTCCAGCACCCGCACCTCTGGTTGAATCGGAGCGCTGCGGTCGGCGCCTTCGACCTGACCGATGTGGCTGTGCGTGTCGACGAGTCCGGGCAGGATGACCTTTCCGGAAACGTCGCGTCGTTCGGCGTCCGCCGGAATTGCCGTGGACTCTACCGGGCCGACGGCGACAATCCTGCCGCGATGAATAACCACCACGCCTTGTAGGATCTCCGCGCCGGTTATCGGAATGATGCGAGCCCCCTCGAAGGCCACAGGCGTTTCCTGGGCGAAGAGGGGGATCGCGCAATGAAGGATCAAAAAAAGTGCGGACGAGAGCGTTTTCATCGGATGCTCCGAGTCAGCGAATGGCGGCGGGGTTTGTGTAGACGATTTTCCCGCCCAGAATGGTGTAAAGAACTTTCGCTTCCAGAATTTCATCTTCGGGAACCGTCAGGATATCTCGATCCAGCACTACGACGTCAGCCAGCTTTCCGGCCTCCAGAGAGCCCTTCAGACGCTCTTCAAAAGTCGCATAGGCGGCGTTCAGAGTGTACGTCCGCAGCGCCAGTTCGCGGCTCATCCGCTGCTCCGGATAAAATTCCCGGCCGTCGAGCATGCGGCGGGTTACCGACGCGTAGTAGCTCTGAATGGGACTGACGTCCTCCACCGGCGCGTCGGTGCCATTGACGATCAGAGCTCCGCTTTCCGCCAGAGATCTCCAGACATAGGCGCCCTCTCTGGCGCGCTCCGCTCCCAGGCGACTTTCAACCCAGGGGCCGTCCGAAGTGGCGTGAATCCCCTGTATGGAGGCGATAACGCGCAATCCGGCGAACCGTCCGATGTCGTCCGGATGCAGGTGCTGGGCGTGCTCGATCCTCCAGCGCAGATCGCCTTCATCGGGGCGCTCCTTAAATACGCGCTCAAACAGGTCCAGGGTTTCTCGATTTGCCCTGTCGCCGATGGCGTGAATACAGAGCTGGAAGCCGTTTTCCATGCACAGTCGGGCGGTTTCGCGAGCCGTCTCGATGTCGACGGTGTTGTGCCCGGCGCTTTCCGGAAGGTCGCTGTAAGGCTCGAGAAGCCACGCTCCATGCGAACCAAGCGCGCCGTCGATGGACAGCTTGACGGCTCGAACCGTCAGAAAATCGTCGGCCAAGCCGATCAGCCGGTAGCCGGCCATTTTCTCGGCCAGACGCTGGTTCGACTCGCGAATCATGACGTATAGTCGGACGCCCAGTTGGCCGTTTTCGGCCAATTCCTTCAGGAAGTCGATGGTTTCAAACGAGGATCCGGCATCCTGGAAGGAAGTGATTCCATTGGCGAGGCACTCTTCAGTCGAGAGGCGAACGATCTCCTGCATCGCCCGGCGCCGCTGCTCCGGCGACTGCAGGGATTCGTCCAGGGCCAGGGCCCGGCCAACAAAATCCTGCGCGGTCTCCCGAAAGGCTCCAATGGCGCGGCCCTCTTCGTCGCGCACGATGGCGCCCCCCGGCGGATCCGGAGTATCGTCTGTGATCCCGGCAAGTTCCATCGCCATCAAATTCGCAAACGAGGCGTGGCCGCTGGCATGGGTCAGCAGCACCGGGTTGTCGGGAGACGCGCGGCTCAAGGAATCGTGATAAGGGAGTCCCTGAAACGATGGCTCCGGCGCCGGCCGCCACTTTTCCTGGTGCCATCCGCGGCCCAGAATCCACTCTCCGGGTTGAGCTGCCTGGACCGCTTCCCGGACCATTTCTACGATTTCCTCCCAGCTGTCGGCCTGATTCAAATCGAGCTGCCGCTTCGCTTCTCCGACCCCCATGAAGTGGCCGTGGCCCTCGATAAATCCGGGAATTGCCAGGGCGCCGTTTAGATCGAGAATCCGGGTCTGCGGTCCGATGCGGGCTTCCACCTCGGAAAGCGAGCCTGCCGCCACGATGAGCTCGCCCTGAATCGCCAGGGCCTCCACCTCCGGCCGCTGCGAATCCACTGTAACGATCCTCCCGTTTTGCAGGACCAGATCGGCATCCGGCTCGGGCGCCGTACAAGCCACAGCGAGCGGGAAAAAGATCAGCAAGATCGCACGAAGCTGAAGGTTCATCCGAAGTCTCACCGGAAAATGACGTGACGATCGAGAAGAGTAATCGGATTTGAGACGGAATGCAACCAGGGCGACGCGCGGGTAAGATGCAAAACGAGGCGCGAGGGCTGGACGCCAAGGGCGCCGTCCCGCGGCCGCCTGCGCCTGCCCCGGTTCTATCCGGTCAATCCCCGCTGAGGCGGGAGAAGTATCGGCCGATCGCGTCGGCCAGTGCGGGGATCGTCGAGCGGGAGGGTTCGATTTCGATCGGGAGTCCGAGACTTCGGGCGGTTTGCGACGTGATCGGGCCGATGGAGGCGAATTTGAAGGCGCGGAAGTCATTGAGCGGTTGCGCCAGTTTCACGAAGTTTCTCACGGTTGAAGAGCTGGTGAAGGCGATCAGATCCACGCCCCGGCTCTTCAGGAGGCGCTGCAGGGGAACTCGGTTTTCCTCCGGAGGAATCGCTTTGTAGAGTTTCAGCACATCGACCTGGGCGCCCAGCCGTCTCAACTGCTCGGGCAGGATCTCGCGGGCCTCGGCGGCCCGGGGAAGCAGAATCTTCAAGCCGCTCAGACTTCCCTCGTAATCTCTTGAGAAGGCCTCAATCAGGCCCTCGGCCTGATATCGTTCCGGAAGCAGTTCCGGACGAAGACCGTATCGTCGGGCGGCTTGGGCGGTGGCCGGACCGATGCACGCCGCTTTGGGGGCCTGGTCGATCGAAACGCGTGCCCGCCTGAGCTGCTCCAGAAAAAAACGCACGCCATTGACGCTGGTAAAAATCAACCAGTCGTAGGACGCAAGGCTGCTGAGGGCTGCTACGGCTGCCTGGGAGGGTCGGACGCCGATTTTGATCGTGGGGATCTCGACGACTCGAGCGCCCATGTCTTCGAGAAGGCGGCGAAATTCCTGTTGTTGTGCCTCCGGACGAGTAATCAGTACGGTCATGCCAGCCAGCGAAGCGTTCATCGACGGCCTTCAATCGGCTTGCCCGACTCTGCCGATCCGGTCTCCTGCAGCCGGCGAACCGCTTTCTCGATGGTTCGGCTCAATTCCAGAAGGCTGCAGCGACTCCTGAAACGGTCCAGCGAAGCGCCGTTTTCATCGGCGGCAAAGGCCGTCACCTCGAAACCGTCGTCGACGGGGCGGACGTGGGCTCCCATGGGAACCTGGCAACCGCCTCCCATGGCCGCCAGAAAGGCGCGTTCCGCCTCCACTGCGGTGCGAGTCCTCGGATGATCCAGTGATTCCGCCACCTCCAGCACGCGTCGGTCGTTCCGCCGAACTTCGATGGCCAAGGCGCCTTGACCGACGGCCGGAACCATCTCATCGGGTCCGAATTCAAATGCGATCCGATCTTCCAGGCCGAGTCGCGTCAGGCCGGCGGCGGCCAGAACGACCCCTGCCAGCGCTTCCCGCCGGATGCGGTCCAGGCGGGTCCGAATATTTCCTCGAATCGGCACAATCTCCAGGTCTGGTCTCAATGCCAGAAGCTGAATCCGGCGTCGCAGCGAGCCGGTTCCGACGCGAGCCCGGTCGGGAAGTTCCGAAATCGACTTGCAGGGCAAAAAGGAGACGAAGGCGTCGGTCGCTGTTTCTCGCTCCGGAAAGGCAGCCAGATGCAGTCCGGGCGGCAATTGCGCAGGCAGGTCCTTCAAGCTGTGGACGGCCAGGTCGATCGCTTTTTCCAGCAGGGCTTCTTCGATTTCTTTCACAAAGAGCCCCTTGCTCTGGCCGGCCAACCGCGACAAAGCCGCCCGACTGAAACGGTCGCCTGTGGTGCGGACGACGCGCTGCTCGATTTCGATTCCGGGAAAGAGCCTGCGAATGCGATCCGTCACAATCCGGGTCTGGGCCAGCGCCAGCGGGCTGCCTCGAGTCCCAACCCGAAGCGGTTTCATTCCGGGTCCTTCAGATTGAAGGCCTGCTTGAGTACCGCCAGCTTTCGACGGCGCTCCACCGGGTGGGCCAGGGGGTTTTTAATTTCCTGGATCAGAGGGTGCGCAATGCGGTGTGCCGTTCGCTTTAAGCACCTTTCAAGCTGATTCCGCTCCTTCTCGTCCAGGTCCGGAAAGTTCTTCAGCTCGCTCAAGCAAATCTCTTCCAGCGTGGAGCGAAGGGACTGGATGATACAGCCGAGATGATTCATTTCACGAACGCTCAGGAAGGATTTGAGTTCCTCGGTAACGATCTTTTCAGCTTCCTCCGCCTCTTTTTGCCGATCCTCCATTCCCGCCGCCACAACCGATTCCAGATCGTCGATATCGTAGACGAAGACGTTTTCGATCTCGTTGATGCGGGGATCGACGTTTCTGGGAACCGAAATGTCGATGATAAACAGCGGGTTGTAACGACGGCGACGGATGGTCCTCTCGACCATGTCGTGGTCCAGGATGAACGAGCCTGCTCCGGTCGAAACCAGAACGATATCTGAGAACGGCAGAAAGCGCTCGATGTCGGAAAAGCGAACTGCGGTCCCCCGGAACTGCTCGGCCAGGGTCTTGGACCTGCGACCGGTCCGGTTTGCCACCAGAATCTTTTCCGCGCCGGACTTCAGAAGGTTGCGGGCCGCCAGCTCGCTCATTTCTCCGGCGCCGATCAGAAAAACGGTTCGACCCTCGAGATTTCCGAAAATCTTCCGAGCCAGCTCCGCCGCCACCGAGCTGACGGAGACCTTCGAAAAGGCGATCTTCGTTTCCGTTCTCACTCGCTTTGCTACTGAAAACGCTTGCGGGAGGACAATGTTGATGGATTTGCCGGAAGTTCCGGCGTCGCACGCCAGGCTGTAAGCTCTTTTGAGCTGGCCGAGGATCTGAGACTCCCCGAGAATCATTGAGTCGAGGCTGGACGCGACGCGGAACAGGTGACGGATCAGATCGCCCTCTTCCAACATGTAGACGTATCCGTCCAGTTCCGACTCCCGCAAGCCGTGATAGGAACGAACGAACTGCTGGAGCCGATCGAACGGGCGGCCTCCGTTGGACAGACCGCCCAGTATCTCGACCCGATTGCAGGTCGAAAGAATCAGACCCTCCTGAAAGCCGAAGTCTCGACACAGCTCTCCCAGCGCCTGCGGAACCTCGCTTTCCGTGAAGGCCACTCTTTCCCGCACCTCGACGGGCGCTGTCTTATGGCTAAGTCCGATCAATCCCAGAGTGTTCATTCGAAAATGTGCTGCCCTCCGAAATAACTGGCGCCCAAAAAGGTAAACAGGACTGAAATGAATCCGAAGGTCGAAATCCAGGCCACCCACTTGCCCCGCCATCCCGCTGAAAGCCGAACGTATAGCAGCAGCAGGTAGATCCCCCACGTCCCAAGGGCCGCGATCACCTTGGGGTCCCGGTACCAGCTTCCGCTCCAGGTCTGACCGGCCCACAGGATGCCTGCCAGCAGGCCCACCGTCATGAAGGTGAAACCCCATATGAGGCTCTTTTGAAACAGCTCATCCATCACGCCCAGTGAAGGAAGCCGGTCGTAGAAGGTCCGCGGCTTTCGAGCTTTCAACTCCCGCTCCTGAACCAAATATAGGATCCCGATGACGAACGACACTAGAAACAGGCCATACGCAAGGAAAATGGCTGTGGTGTGCAGATACACCCACGAGTTGCGCAGAAGATCGGGCGCCGGAGCAGCCTGAACGAAGACCGTGCCCATCATGAGCGCTGCTACGAGAGGCAGTAAGAACAGGCCCAGTGCGTGAAATCCATACCTGCGGTGAGCGAGAAGAAAGCAAAGCGTCACCGTCCACGCGAAAAACGCCAGTAACTCGCGTATTTCGACCAGTGGAAAAGCCGACTGCTCAAGGCCGCGAACAACCAGAAAACCGGAATGCAGGCAGAATGCGACCAGGACCGAAAGGAAAGCCACGCGAAAGAAGACTGGCTTCTTCGTCAGAAATCCCACGGCGCTGTGAAACAAGCCCACGATGTAAAAGCCGAAAGCGGCATTGAATAACAGTGTGGCCATCGTTCAGGGAGATTATATAACAGCCGGTTTTTGAAGGAAGCGGAACCCGAGGTCGGCAGGGGAAGGTTGCAGGTTTCAAGTTTCAGATTTCAGGTCGCCGAAGCGCCAGGAACCTCGGACGGCGAACGCAGAACGCGGAACGCGGAACGAAGCCTGAAATTCGGGGGCATCCCCTGTGGTATCATCTGCCGGTGGATTTGGCTGGGATCGACTGGAGCTGGATTGCCGTAAATGCGGTCGTTCTGCTGTTTTCACTGAGCGTGCACGAGTCGGCGCATGCCTGGTCGGCGGACCATTTGGGGGATCCCACCGCGCGCAGGCTGGGACGGGTGACGCTGAATCCGCTTGTTCACTTGGACTGGTTTGGCAGCGTCCTGTTTCCGCTTTTCGGATTCCTGGCGGGCGGGATCATTTTCGGTTGGGCCAAGCCGGTTCCCGTCAACACGGCGAATCTGAGCCGGCCCAAGCTGGACCACGTCTGGATCGCTGCCGCGGGCCCGGCCAGCAACATCGCCGCCGCCCTCCTCTTCTTTTTGATTCTGAAGCTGTTTCTGCCGGCTGGATCGGGCGGCGAAGGCATCCTGTCGACCCTGTGGTTGTTGTGCGTGGTCGGAGTTTTTCTCAACGTTGTGCTGGCCGTGTTCAATTTGCTGCCGATTCCGCCGCTGGACGGCGGTTGGATATTGGAGGGGCTCCTGCCGGATTCGTTCTCAAGTTCGTTTGACGCGATTCGGCCGTACGGCTTCCTCATCCTCGTCGGCCTGTTGTATCTGGGGTTTATCGGGGCCGTTCTGCAACCCGTCCTGCAGTTTGTCAGAAGGATGATCCTTTAGAGAGTCGATATGAAGAAGCGCGTATTCAGCGGAATGCGTCCGACCGGGCGGCTGCACCTGGGCCATCTGGTGGGCGCTCTGAACAACTGGGTTGCAATGCAGGACGAATATGAATGCATCTTCGGAATCGTCGACTGGCACGCTCTGACCTCCGAATATCAGAATGTGGACGCAATCGGGCAAAACGTCATCGACATCGCAGTAGACTGGCTGGCTGCCGGACTGGATCCGGAACGCTGCATCATCATGATCCAGTCCCGCGTTCCGGAGCATGCCGAACTGCACCTGATGTTTTCCATGTTCACCCCGATTCCGTGGCTGGAACGGGTTCCTACCTACAAGGAGCAGATGCAGCAGTTGAAGGAGAAGGATCTGTCGACGTTTGGCTTTCTGGGGTATCCTCTCCTGCAGGCGGCCGACATCCTCGTCTATAAAGCCGACCTGGTGCCCGTCGGGGAGGATCAGGTCTCGCACATCGAGCTCTGTCGCGAGATCGCCCGACGCTTCAACCATCTGTACGGCCCGGTCTTTCCCGAGCCGCAGCACCGACTGACGAAGGCGGCCCGGCTCCCGGGAACCGATGGGCGCAAGATGTCCAAGAGCTATCGAAACGAGATTCAGCTTTCCGAGGACCCGGAACGCATCCGGCAGAAAGTCATGACCATGGTCACCGATCCCGCCCGAGTCAGGCGGTCCGATCCCGGCAATCCGGACATCTGTCCGGTCTTCGACCATCATCGCGTGTTCACCGACGACGAGGGTCGACGGTGGGCCGCCGAAGGGTGCCGTACCGCGGGGATCGGCTGCGTAGACTGCAAGAAACGCCTACTGGAACACATGCTTCCGGTCATCGAGCCGCTGCATGAAAGGCGAGTCGAACTGGAGCGCAACCTGCCGCGGGTCAAGGAGATTCTGGAGGACGGGAGCAGCCGGGCGCGGGCCATCGCCGCCGAAACCTTAAAGCAGGCGCGTCAGGGCATGGGGATACAGTACGATTGATGCTGGCGGAACCGATCGAACAGGAAGGATATCGCGTTCAGCTTGAAGTGTTCGAAGGGCCGCTGGACCTGCTTCTCTTCCTGATCAAGCAGCAGGAAATCGACATCTACGACATTCCGGTCGCTCGCATCACGGATCAGTATCTCCAGTACCTGGACTTGATGCAAGGCCTTAACATCGCCATCGCCGGCGAATACCTGGTGACGGCAGCCACGCTCATTTACATCAAATCAAAGATGCTGCTGCCGCAGGACCCGGCGGCCGAGTTGGAAGGGGAAAACGCGGATCCTCGCCGCGAGCTGGTCGAACAGCTTCTGGAACACGAGCGATTCAAGAAAGCCGCGGCGCTGCTTCACGACCGGGAGGTGGTCGAACTTTCCGTCTGGCCGCGCGGCGGCGGCGAGTTTGAAGAGGAAGAGAGGGAGACGGTGTCGGCCGGCGTGTTCGATCTGGTCCAAGCCTTCCATGCGATGATCGAGCGTTTCAAGGACCAGATCATCTTCACCGTCGATCCGGAGATGGTGACGCTGGAACAAAAGCTTGTAGAAATCCGCCGCCTTCTTTCACTTCAAAAGGAGTTTCTCTTTTCATTTTTCTTTCAGCAACGAATCAGTCGGCTTCACCTGATGATGACCTTCGTCGCGCTTCTGGAGTTGGCCAAGTCCGGCGAGCTGCGTTTGAGCCAGAAGCAATCTTTTGAGGACATTCGAATCGTCGCATGCTAGAAGGGGATCGCAAGAATCAACTTCTGGCCATCCTGTTCGCAACCCGCGAACCGGTTACCCCCGAGGAGCTGGCGCCGCTCTTTGAAGGCTGCGATGCCCGCCAGATCGACGCAATCGCCCGGGAGCTGATGGACGAGTTCAACCGGCTGCAGGGCGCCGTGGAGATCCGCAAGGTGGCCGGCGGCTTTCGCATGACGACCAGACCGGAGCACCACGAAGCCATCGGCGCCTACCTGAAGACCAGGCCCTCAGCGAAGCTTTCCCAGGCCGCCTTGGAAACGCTTGCGGTCATCGCCTATCGACAACCCATCACGCTTCCGGAAATCATGGACATTCGAGGCGTGAAGGGAACCTCGACCATCAAGACCTTGCTGGAAAAGAAGCTGATCGAAACCCGAGGCCGGAAACGGGTGGTGGGCCGCCCTATCCTCTACGGTACGACCCGCCAGTTTCTGATGCACTTCGGCCTGCAGGACCTGACCGAACTCCCTACGATTGAGGAATTCGAAGAAATTCTGGCCCAGGCGGAGACGGGGTTGTAGTCGTCATTGGGGTTTGGCGCTGACTTCTGGGCGCTTGAGTTCCGAGGTCCGCGGATTTGCTTTCCAAGGCGAAGGGCCCGGGAGCTGTTTAATCTGGATTCCGAAGGCGGGCTTCGCTCGTCGGCCATTGGGGAAAAGGCCCTCATGCACGTCGGCGTGCCGGAAAATCTGTTCCGGGCCAAAGTTCGGGTCAATCCGCACGGGATTCAAGGCTGCGCGACCTCAAACGAATCCCGATTTCTAACCTGCATTTCTCACACTGGTCCGTCGCGAGGCGCCGGAGAGCGGCGTGGATGCAAGGCGCGCGACGAAGGCCCCCGCAGTCGTACTCGTGCAGTACGTCGTGGAGGCTTGGCAGCCCGTGATCGAAGTCCTGGTGCGTCGTGCAACAGGGATCTGCAGTCAGCCGGCAAGGCGCGAGGAGGAAGGCGATGCCGGTGCATCGTCGACGACGAGCAACGCAGTCCGGGGGCCGCAAACCCCTGTTGCCCGGAGGGTTGCCGGCGGCGCAGGCCCGTCTCGGTCGTTGCGGCTCCTTGACGATGCATCAGCATCGCCTGCGTCGCCGCGCCTACGATCCGGACCAGCGGCGCCCGCAACACGACGGACCAGGAC
>DATKAT010000069.1:0-6890 GCA_035514675.1 Acidobacteriota bacterium
GCCCTCCACCCGGTTCAGTGTCTGGCATGATTCCTCCCTTGCCAACTTCCTCGGTTCAATGGTTTTGCAACGAGCTAACTGCAAGCTTATTCGTAGCATAACAGGCTGACAGACTCAAGGAGATTCTGGCGGCGGAGACCGGTGCTGGGTGCTGGGTGCGATTTTGCGAGGATGTGAAGATTGCGCATTTGTCAAGGCCTGACCGCAAGATTGTGCCGCGCCCTGACGGGCGCTCTCGAATTTGGGGGGTCTTGCACCCAGCCCTGACGGACTGGGTTAAAGACTGACGGCCTTCCGGCCTCATGCCGGCCCTCCGGCTCATCGAAACGCGCCGCGAAGAACGAAGAACGAAGAACGAAGAACGAAGAACGAAGAACGAAGAACGCAGAACGCTTTCGAACCGTGCCGCACCCTTGCGGGCGCTCTCGGGTTTTGGGGCGGCTTTCACCCAGCCCTGACGGACTGGGCTAAAGACTGGCGGCCTTCCGGCCTCATATGGGGCCTCCATCTCATCGAAGCGCGATACGAAGAACTCCGAACCGAGTTCCCCGAACTCGGAACTTTGAACTCGGAACTTTGAACTCGGAACTTTGAACTCGGAACGAAGAACTCCCTTCCTCGATCGAGCGGCAGACGGTATCATTTCAGGACGATGGAACTGGAAGTACTGGGTGTTGGAAATGCATTCACGTCGCGACACTACAACACGAGCTTCCTGCTGAGGGCGGAGCGATGGATTCTGATCGACGGGCCGCAGGCGCTCTTTCGCCTGTTGCTGGAACGGAAGATTCCCTTGGAGGGGATCAACGACGTCATCGTCACGCACGTTCACGGAGACCATGTCTCGGGGCTGGAAACTCTCATGCTATGGAAAAAATATGCGGAAGGTCGGCGCATCCGACTGCACACGACAGGCACGGTGTACCAGGATCTCGAGCAGCTCTTTTTCGGACGCCTTCGGACGACGTTCAACGGTGATTACACCCGGTTGGTGTCCACCGAACTACCCGATTATGTGGAGTTTCACGAACTGGCCGAAGAGGGCGTCACCGCCATGACTCCATCCGTTTCAGTGGAAGTCCGCTACAACTGGCATCCGGTGGCGACTCTGGGCCTAAAGCTGTCCTGCGCCTCCGGAGTGATCGGAATCAGCGGCGACACCTGCTATCGGCCCCCGCTGCTGCGGCAGCTGCGGGAGCAGGGAATCCTCTCGGAGTCGCGCTACCGCAAGCTTACAGGCGACTGGCTGTGGGACGCCGATGTGATTTACCATGAAGCCGATCGGCTCGAGCCTTCTCCTCATACCCTGGAAAAGGACCTGCTGAAACTTCCTGAGCGGGTTCGCACAAAGATTCGGTTGGTGCACTTTCCGGACGACTTCGATGAACGAGACCTGCCGCTGGCAAGGGAGGGGGAGCGGGTCCTGTCCGAAAATGGCAGCTTGAAGCTGGTTTTGCCCTAGCGTTCCGCGTCATTGGTGCGGGGTGCTAAGTGCTAAGTGCTAAGTGCTAAGTGCTGGGTGCTGGGTGCTGGGTGCTGGGTGCTGGGTGCTGGGTGCTGGGTGCTGGGTGCTGGGTGCTGGGTGCTGGGTGCCATTTTCAGAATTCAGGGTCTTGCCCATTTGTCAAGGCCTGACCGCAAGATTGTGCCGCGCCCTGACGGGCGCTCTCGAATTTTGGGGGTCTTGCACCCAGCCCTCACGGACTGGGCTAAAGACTGCCGGCCTTGCGGCCTCCTTCCGGCCCTCCGGCTCATCGAAACGAGCCCCGGAACAACGGCGAACGCAGAACGCGGAACGCGCCGCTTCCTATCGAAGGAGCGGTTCCAGAACCTCCCAGACATTTTCGGCAACGATCCGATGGCCTTCAGGAGTCGGATGAATTCCGTCAGACAGGTTCAACTGCGGATCTCCGGCCACTCCCTCCAGCAAGAAGGGAATCAATCGAGCGTTCTTTCTTTCGGCCAGCCGGGGGAATATTTTTTGAAACTGTCCAGCATAATGCGGACCCATGTTCGGAGGCACCAGCATCCCCGCGAGAATCGCTTCTCCGGAAGGGTTCGCCGCGCGGAAGCGATCGATCGTTTCGGCCAGATTTGACTCGGTGGCCTCCGGAGAAATTCCGCGCAATCCGTCGTTTGCTCCAAGTTCCAGAATGAGAATGTCGATCGGATCGCGCAAATACCATTCGATCCGGCTCAAACCGGACGACGATGTATCCCCGCTGATTCCAGCGTTGATGACTTTGTAGGCCAGCCCTCGCCGGCGCAGCTTTTCCTGCAAAAGACTCGGAAAAGCCTGTTCCGGGGAAACGCCGTAGCCGGCCGCCAGACTGTCGCCCAGGACCAGGATGGTCCTGGTTTCCGGGTCCGTCGCGCCGAGCTGTCCAAGCATCAGACTCAGCGCCAGCGCCAAAAATAAAGTCGATTTGGTCATCACAGTTTCCAACGCGGGCGCAGTTCGCAGTCGTTTTGCGGATCCCGCTGCACGGGCCAACAGCGGGTCGCGTCCGCTCCAATCCATTGTAGGATATTAAGAGCCCCCACAGGAATCGACTTGCGGCTGGCGGGACCGGGGATCAGGGATGCGGGATTGAGTGATTTAGCGCCAGAAACATTTCGCGTCGATCCGGCGTACTAGTGGTGGAACCATGATCCTGGAAGTTGAGAAGCTGACGAAGAAGTATCCAAGCGGAAACCGCAGCCTGACGGTCCTGAATGGGGTGAGCTTTCAGATCGAACAGGGGTCCACCAACGCGATCGTGGGCCCTTCAGGGAGCGGGAAAAGCACGCTGTTGGGTCTGGCCGCCGGATTGGATCGTCCATCCAGCGGCCGCGTTGTCTTGAATGGAAGGGACTTGAATCCTCTCTCCGAAGAACAGCTTGCCGAGCTGCGGAACCAGCACGTAGGCTTTGTTTTTCAGAATTTCCAGTTGATTCCAACTCTCACGGCGCTGGAAAACGTGATGGTCCCGCTGGAACTGAGGGGCGGAAATCACTCGCGCGAGAAGGCCGAGGAATTGCTTTCCCGCGTTGGACTCGGTGATCGGTTGCATCACTATCCTTCACAGCTTTCCGGTGGCGAACAGCAGCGCGTATCGCTGGCGCGGGCCTTCGTAAATCGGCCGTTGATCCTGTTTGCCGACGAACCCACCGGGAACCTGGACGGCGAAACCAGCGGGGCGGTGGCGGAGCTGCTTTTTCGATTGAATCGCGACGAAGGGACGACTTTGGTAGTGGTGACCCACAACATGGAGCTGGCCTCCAAGACGGAGAGGGTCATTACGCTTCGCTCCGGGTCGATCGAGTCGGATCGAAGGCATGCAAGTGAAAAGGCGGCGAACGGTGAAGGGTGATTGGATCGTCCGAATGGCATGGCGCGACAGCCGTTCGCACCGGCTTCGACTGCTGCTTTACTCTCTTTCCATCGTCCTGGGGGTGGCGGCGCTGGTCTCGATTCGCTCTTTCAGCGCAAATCTCCGCGCGGGGTTGGAAGAGCAGTCGAAAAGTCTGCTGGGCGCCGATCTGGTTTTCAGCGGCCCGCTTCCACTGACGCCCGAAGTCGAAGAACTGATCCGACCGTTTGCCCGGGAGCGCGCCTACCAGACCTCTTTTTCCTCGATGGCGCTGTTTCCCGAAAGAGAAGGCACTCGACTGGTGCAGGTTCGAGCGCTGGAGGGGGAGTTCCCATTTTACGGAGAGCTGGAAACGGATCCGGCTTCGGCTGCGAAAGGATTTCGGAACGGCGCGTTCGCGCTTCTGGATCAGACCTTGATGCTGCAATTCGATTTGGTTCCGGGCGACCGAATTCAGCTCGGCCACAAGACTTTCGAGATTTTGGGAAGCCTGATGTCCGTTCCCGGAGACAGTCCGACCTTTAATGCCCTGGGTTCTCGAATCTACATTCCCGAGCGGTTCGTCGGCGAAACCGGACTGATTCAGATCGGCAGTCGCGTACGTTACGCGGTGTTCGTTCGTACGGACGCAGCCTTCGATCCAGCGACGTTCCTGGAGGAGAATCGCGAACGGATCAGCGGCCTGGACTTGCGGGCTGAGACTGTTCAGAGCCGCAAGGAGCAGTTGGGGCGGGCGATGGAAAACCTGGATCGGTTTCTGAGTTTGGTCGGTTTGATCGCCCTGCTGCTTGGAGGAATCGGCGTCGCGACCTCCATTCACCTTTACACTCGAGAGAAAATCCCCGTCATTGCAACGCTGCGCTGCATAGGAGCCACGGCCAAGCAAAGCTTCTCCATTTACCTGCTGCAGGCGGCCGGGCTTGGGGCTTTGGGTTCGACGCTGGGAGGCCTGTTGGGGGTGGCGATTCAGGAAACCCTCCCAGTTGTATTCTCCGGATTGATCCCATTCAAAGTCGAGATTGGAGTCGCGTGGTCAGCCGTCGCGCAAGGCTTCTGGCTTGGCCTGGCTGCTTCCGTCCTATTCGCTTTGATCCCTCTTCTACCGCTGCGGGGGATTTCTCCGCTTCTCGCCTTGAGGTCGGAATACCAGGAACACGACTTGCCGCGACGCGACTGGGCAGTGCGCTTGGTCTATGCAGCGATTGGCGCTTTCATTCTGAGCTTCGCCCTGCTTAATACCGAAAGCATCGGGGTCGGCGTGGGCTTCTTTGTCGGCCTGCTCGCGGTCTTTGCGGCCCTCTATGGGGCTGCGGCGCTGCTGATTCGGCTGGTGCGGCGCTACTTCCCCTCCAGATGGGCGTACGAATGGCGTCAAGGTCTGGCGAATCTGTACCGTCCGCACAATCAGACGGCAGTTTTGATGTTTGCGATCGGCCTTGGCACGTTCTTTCTCTTGAGCATCTTTCTGGTTCAGTCGAGTCTGCTGCAGGAAATCGACCGTTTCGGAGGTCCGGGAAAGCCGAATTTGATCCTTTTCGACATTCAATCGAACCAGACGGAACCGGTGGCGGAACTCGTGCGAGCGCAAGGGCTTCCAGTGCTCGACATGGTCCCGATCGTCACCATGCGGCTGGAGGCGATCGGAGACGTCCCCCGCCAGGACGTGTTGGCCCATCGCGAAGCTGGGCGACCCGAATGGGCGCTCCGACGAGAATATCGGAGCACCTATCGGGACGTTCTGGATTCCACCGAGCGAATCGTCAGAGGCCGCTTCCCCGGCGACCCCGAGAGCGAGCGGATTCCGGTTTCGCTGGAAGACGGGATCGCCCGGGAATTGCAGGTCGACCTCGGCGATCGACTGACCTTCGACGTCCAAGGAATCCGGGTGGAAGCCGAGGTCGCCAGCATTCGCGCTGTCGATTGGCAGAACTTTCAAACGAACTTTTTCGTCGTATTCCCGAACGGAGTGCTGGAGAGCGCTCCTCAATTTCACGTGCTGATCACCAGAACCGAAACTCCCGAAGCGTCGGCGCAACTGCAACGAGAGGTAGTTCGGGATTTCCCGAATATTTCGGCCGTCGATTTGACTTTGATCCTGGAATCGATTGAATCGGTGCTTTCCAAGGTGTCCTTCGTTCTCCATTTTCTCGGGGCGTTCACGCTGTTGACCGGGGTTATCGTCCTGCTGGGGGCGCTGGCCTCCGGTCGCTACCAGCGCGCCAGGGAAAGCGCGTTGCTGCGCACCATGGGCGGGTCACGACCGCAGATCTGGAAGATTCTGGCAGCCGAATACTTCTTCCTCGGAGCATTCGCCGTCGCGGTCAGTTTTCTGCTGGCGCTGGTCGCCGGCGGGGCTCTTTCCCTCTACCTCTTCGAGTCGCCGGTTCCCCATCCCGGCTGGGTTGCGCCGGCATTTGCTCTCGGCGTAGTGGCTTTGGTCGTGCTGGTCGGACTATTCAACAGTCGAAGGATCCTCGAGGCCCCGCCCCTCCAAATTCTCAGAGCGGAGAATTGAACCGGAGCGGCGCAAATCCTCGACGTTCATAAGTCAAAGTTTCAAGTTTCAGGTTCGCAGGCGTCGTTCAGATCCCGAAAGGCGGTTCGTGGTTCGGCGCGTTGAAAGTGCGCGGTGCCACTGACCTGAAACTCACCCTCCTACAGGAAGTTTCTCGCTTGCATGATCCAGCGCTGCAGGCGGCGCCGCAGTTGGAGCAGCGTGCAAGAGCCGGGCTGGAACGCAGAATCGAGAACCGCGGAACGCGGAAACCCGGAACCTCGGAACGGCTTAAGACCTGTCGCACCCTGGCGGGCGCTCTCGATTTATTCGAACCCGCGCACCCAGCCCTCACGGACTGGGCTAAAAACTAGCGGCCTTCCGGCCTGAAACCTGAAACCTGAAACTTTGAACTTTGAACTCGGAACCTTGAATTTCGAACCGCGCGCTCCATCGGGTAGACTGGACTTCAATGCGATGGAAGCCCCATATGCCGACGCCGATGAATTTGCGGCGAAGTTGAAACTTTTTCTTCTGGACTTCAGAGAAGGCTCGGACGTTCCCGATCGCGGCCGTCTGGATTCGCTGAGCCGTTGGCAGATGCGCGTCAGCGGCGGAGCCTTGCTGAAGTTTCTGCGTTTTGTCAAGGACGCGGCTCGCATGGAAAGCGTTCCGGAGCTGAAAGAGATTGAACGGGCCCGAAAGCGGCTGGTCGGCATCTTTGACGAACCTGGGAGCATTGCCGCTCACGATATCTTCCGGATGTTTCGACCCTCCTCCATCTGGATGTCGACGGAGGAGTGGTCGATATGGACGGCAATGGAGGCGGAGTCCGATGCGGGGCTTCAGTTCCATTTCCGCTACTGGAGCTGGTGGTCCCGTGAGATGCCCGCAGCATTGAGCGACGATCTCGCCTCTACTGGGGAGGACTATTGGCTGCACTGCGAGGGGTACCGGTTGCTGGCCGAAAAGGCGTCTCGAGCGAACCATCTCTGGCGCTGGAACGGCGCCCGGTTGGAGCTGGTCATAGAGGATATTGAACG
>DATKAT010000070.1:0-3546 GCA_035514675.1 Acidobacteriota bacterium
GGTGAGGAAATGAAACGCCTGGACAGTCACCAGCACTTCTGGCGGTATTCGCTGGCGGACTATCCATGGATCGGACCCGGGATGCAGGCGCTGCAGCGGGACTTTCTGCCCGACGACCTGGAACCGCTTCTGCAGGAGGTCAGAATCGACTCCTGCATTTCGGTTCAGGCGCGACCAGATGTTGTCGAGACCCGCTGGCTGCTGCAACTGGCCAGCAACCATCGCTCCATCGCGGGCGTGGTCGGCTGGGTCGACCTGTGCGGCGGACGCGCCCAGGAGCAGCTGGAAGTATTCTACAGCCATCAGCTTTTTTGCGGGGTTCGCCACCTGGTGCAGGACGAACCGGACGACGACTTCATGCTGCGCGAAGACTTCCAGCGCGGCGTCTCGCTGCTGTCCGCCGGAGGACTCGTTTACGACATCTTGATCCGGCCCCGGCACCTTCCCTTCGCGCTGCGGTTCGTCGATAACTTCCCAGACCAGCTCTTCGTGCTGGACCACCTGGCCAAGCCCCCCATCGCGACCCGGGATCGAACGGAATGGGAAAAAGGGTTTCTTGCGCTGGGCAAACGAGACAACGTCTATTGCAAGCTGTCTGGCATGGTCACCGAAGCGGGCTGGAGCCGCTGGAAAGTGAACGATTTTCGACCATACGTGGACGCCGCGCTGCGGGCCTTCGGCCCCCGCCGTCTGCTGTTCGGATCGGACTGGCCCGTCTGCACGCTGGCCGCCACGTATCGACAGGTCGTCGAGCTGGCAGACCGCCTCACCTCCGACCTATCCCCAGCCGAGCGGCGCCAGATCTGGGGCGAGAACGCCCGCCGCGTGTACGGAGTGGATTGAAGAAGCGGTCCGAAACGCTTCAAATTGGAGCCCCAGTCGGAAGTCGGGGGACGGGAGGCCCCGCCATCCGCCAAGGCGCACCTGATGGATGCAACCCGTCTGGATCGAATAGCCCGGATCTTGCACGCAGATTTTGCTGCGGCGTCGGATAGCGACGCGTCTGCTGCGTTGCCGCTCCTTGGCCTCCTCGACGTACTGCACGAGTACGACTGCGGTGGCCTTCGTCGCGCGCCTTGTATCCGCATCGCTCTCCAACGCCTCGCGACGGACCCGCACGGAAGATGCGAACTTAGCCTGATCGACGTACTGTACGAGTAGGATTGCGCGGGCCTTCGTCGCCCTGCGGCGATCCGGCGCGGAAGGGCGGGCGGTCAAATCCCGTCACACCCAAGGCGTTTGTTTGGCTGTCTCCGCTATCTTTTGGGCGTCGATGGCGATGACCAGCTCTTCGTTGGTCGGGATCGCCCACACCTGGACTCTGCTGTCGTCGGCGGAGATCTTCATTTCCTTCCCGGCAGCCTCTTGATTGCGCTCGGGATCCAGTCGCACTCCCAAATTTTCCAGACCGCTGCAGACGCGCCGGCGGATTTCGGGGCTGTTTTCTCCGATGCCGGCGGTAAAGACGATGGCGTCGCAGCCGTTCAACACAGCGAAATATCTTCCCAGGAAACCGCGAGCCTGGTAGCAGAACACCTCGATCGCCTCCTGGCAGCGCCGGTCGCCCTTTTCGGCTTCCTCCAGCAGCAGCCGCATGTCGGCGGCAAAGCCGGAAAGCCCCAGCAGTCCGCTGTAGCGGTTCAGAAGCGAGTGGACTTCGTTCAGGCTCATCTCTTCCTTTTCAATCAGGTAAAAGATGATGGAGGGATCGACGTCTCCGCAGCGAGTGCCCATGACCAACCCGGGAAGGGGAGTCAATCCCATGGACGTGTCGATCGAGCGGCCGTTCAAGACGGCGGCCATCGAAGCGCCGTTTCCCAGGTGGCAGGTAATGACGCGAGAATTCTCACGGCTCAGTTCGGAAATATCAAAGAGACGGCGGCTGACGAAGTAGTGGCTGGTTCCGTGGAATCCGTATCTCCGAACCCGATAGCGGCGATACAGGCGCGGAGGCAGGGCGTACAGATAGGCGGTGCGCGGGATTGTCATGTGAAAGGCCGTGTCGAAGACGGCCACATGCGGAATTTCGGGAAGCAGGCGCACCGCAGCCAGGATGCCCTCCAGATTGGCCGGATTGTGCAAAGGCGCCAGATCGAACGCCTCGCGGATGGCGTCGATCACTTCCTCGTCGATCAGCACGGAGTCGTGGAAGCGCTCGCCGCCGTGCACTACGCGGTGTCCCACGGCTTGAATCTCCACCGAGTCTGCGGCATTCCGTTGAATGTTCTCCAGCACCCACTGCAGCGCCTCCCGGTGGTCCGCGGCCTGAACCCCGTGTCGGACCGGCTTGTCTTCCATGCCGACCGTGGCGACGGAGCTGACGGCCCCAATCCTTTCGACGATCCCTTTCTGCAGGAGTCGTCGGGACCGAGGGTCGATCAGTTGAAAGCGCAGCGAAGAGCTTCCGCAGTTGATGACCAAAACGTTCATGATTGTCCTTTATCCCTCGAAAGCTCAGGCGGCGCAAGTAAGCCGGTCGATCGCAGGGCCGGCCCTGTCAACACTGTTCTGCCCGAACCCATAGAATGGAATCGATGGATGCGGAAATCAGGGATGCGGTTGTGGATTACTTGAAATCCGATTTCCCCGTTGCTCTGACGGGCGCGGGGATTTCCGTGGACAGCGGGATTCCGGATTTTCGCAGCCAGGATGGACTCTGGAACGTCTTTGACCCTTGGGAATATGCGACCATCGAAGCTTTTCGGGCCAGTCCCCAAAAGGCGTGGATGTTTTACCGGAGCCTGGCTCGGCGCTTGCGGGACGCCAGGCCGAATCCGGCCCACGAGGCGCTTGCCAGTCTGGAGATTGAAGGCCGCTTGAACGGGATCATCACCCAGAACATCGACGGATTGCATTTGGCCGCGGGCAGCCGGAACGTTGTGGAAGTTCACGGAGACGCGCGCCGTTTGCAATGTCTGCATTGCGCCCGTTTGACGCCGGCTTCTGCCGATCAATACAGCTCTCAGGAGGTCCCGGCGTGCAATCACTGCGGGAATCCCCTGAAGCCGAATGTGGTCCTATTCGGGGAGGGCATTCGCTTGTCCGATCGATCGAGCCGGCTGCTGGACCGCTGCGATCTCCTGCTGGTAGTGGGAACGTCAGCTGAAGTCTTTCCTGTTGCGGACTTTCCACGTCAGGTCCTGCGAAGGGACGGAAAGCTGATTGAATTCAACGTGCGGGAGACGGCGCTTTCGTTCTTCGCGTCGCACGGGATTTACGGTCCGGCGGCCGAAACCGTGCCAGAATTCGTTGAAAGCGCGCTGAAGTTGCTGTAAGAGCGGCGTCCGGTCCAGCGTTACTCCGCTCTTTGCCACTGCTTGACGGCTTCCGCCGCAAAGTCCTCAAAGCGGCGCACGGGGTGTCCCGCAATCGCTTCAGCCTCCTGCAGGTCCTTTTTTCCCGCCGCCAGGCCGTGTCTCTGGAAGAAAGCGTACATGGTCTTCAGATCCTCGACCAGCCAGGACGGCATCTGCTGCCGTGCCTGATGGCCCCACAGGGTCACGTCCGACAGCGGTTTTATCTGGCGACCGAGCAATGCGGTGTAGA
>DATKAT010000071.1:0-10622 GCA_035514675.1 Acidobacteriota bacterium
GGGTCCAGCGCGCCCGGATCGCGAAAGGCGCCGAGAAACGCGACGAACTGAACCACCTGAATCAACGGCCCCGGAGTAGTTTCGGCCATTCCCAGCCCGTCGAGCATTTCGCCGGGAGCAAGCCACCCGAAGGTGTTGACCGCTTCCTGGGCGATGTAGGAGAGGACGGCATAGGCTCCTCCGAAGGTGAAAACGGCGGTCTTGCTGAAAAACAGCCACTCGTCGACAAAGACGTTCTCCCAGCCGATGGCGGGGGCCAGAATCAACAGCGGCCCGAACCAGAGCGCGAGAAACACGAGCGCGACGATTCCCGATCGGGTCAGGCTCGGTCTGCTTGACGGGCCGACGCGCTCTCGACCGCCCTCGCTCTCCGACGCGCCGTGGTTTTCCGGGTCCGCGTCCCCAAGTGCGCCTACGCCCAAGCGGGCCCCCAGAACTCCCGTCAGTGCTGCGAATACGATGATCCAGGGAAACAGGACGTCGAAAAAGAAGATCGCTGTGAACGCTCCGGCGGCCAGGCCCAGCGTGAGCCGATTGCGCAGAGCGCGCTTTCCGATTCGAAAGACCGCTTCCGCCACAACCGCCAAAACAGCCGGCTTCAGGCCGTAAAAGATGGCGGCGACCACGGCCGTTTCGCGGTACCCTGCGTACAGGATGCTGAGAATCAGAATGGATGCGAAGCCGGGCAGGACAAACAGCGTGCCGGCCGTCAGCCCTCCTTTGATCCGATGCAGCAGCCAGCCGATGTAGATAGCCAGCTGCTGGGCCTCGGGCCCCGGCAGCAACATGCAGTAATTGAGGGCATGCAGGAAGCGCTTCTCACTGACCCAACCCTTTTCCACTACCAAAATGCGGTGCATGACGCCGATCTGGCCAGCCGGCCCGCCGAAACTGAGAGCGGCAACCCGGATCCAAACCCTCAGTGCCTCCGAAAAGGGGACGCTCTTGTGCTGGTCGTTCATCCGGCGCTCGCTTGGTCTTGATCGAGTCTGCTGACGTCTGGCTCGGATTCCGGCATTATTGAGACTTCGAGGTGATTTGTCCAATGATCGTGCGCGGCGAGCGTCTCGGGAATCGTACCGGAAAGTTCGCATTTTCCAAAGAGGGCGAGATCATGCTGACGGGAGACGACGTTTGAATCGGGGGCCTTTGTGAAATCCAGGCGCAAAAAGAAGCCGCCCGCCTGTTTTGGCGATTGGGATACAATGTTCGCGACGACACGATGCCGGAACTTTACGCACCCGATATCGAGTGGTGGGTGAACGAAAACTTTCAACTCATCAAGTCCCTGGGGATTTTCCTTTCGATCTTACTGGTGGCGGCCTTTCAGTCGCTGTTTCCCAACCGCCTGGCCCTGCAAAAAGTTTTCCGGAACTGGAGAATCAACATGCCTCTGGCCGGGGTCAACGCGCTGCTGCTATCATTGCTTTGCGGCGCCTGCGTCTGCGCATGGGCCCTGACCGTTCGGGACCTGAAAATCGGATTCTACGAGCTGGCCGGATTCCCCTACTGGCTCGAAGTCGCCTTCACTGTCATTCTGCTGGATTTCGTGGCCTGGATCTGGCATATAGCCAACCATAAGTGGCGGCTTTTATGGCGGTTTCATTCGGTCCATCACTCCGATGAAACTTTTGAGGCCTCCACCGGCTTCCGTTTTCACCCAGGCGAGCTGCTGATCTCATTGGGAGTTCGGCTCCTGGTGGTCACAGCGACCGGCCTGCCCCTGCTTGGACTCATCCTGTTTGAGGTGATCTTCGGCGCCTTCAACCTGTTCGTGCACAGCGACCTGCGGCTTCCGCCCAAGGCGGAGCTCATCCTCAGTTGGGCCGTCGTCACGCCGTCGCTTCATCGCATGCACCATTCCGCCTCTCCCGAGGAGCACAATCGCAACTTCGGCACTATTTTCTCCTTCTGGGATCGGATTGCCCGCACCTTTCTGTACGCGGACTCCAGAAGCCGCGTGGAGGTCGGATTGTCCGGCCTCAATCGCAGCAGCCTCAGTTTCAGGGGTGTCCTGACCATGCCTTTCGACGACGCAAGCGGCCGGTCCTCCAACAATCGCAGGAAGAGCGATAAACGATAGCGCGGGCTTCGGTGGCGCCGGCTTCCAGCCGGCGATCCGGAAACGACCGGCAGGATGCCGGTCCTACCGTCTGTGCTGCTTTGTCGGATTGCTTTCTTAAGCTGTCAAAGCCATGCACGATGCGGAGTGGAGCACGATGTGGACCAATGTGGCCTTGGCGGGCGCCTGCGTCTACTTTGCGACGAACCTGATACGGCGTCGGCGGCGCGGAAACTGGCAGAGAAATCGGCTCTGGGTCTCCGGTTACGCGTCGGGCGCGCTGGCCGCGCTATGCGGCGCGCTCTACCATGGATTTCCGGAATTGGCGTCCCCGGGCCAACTCAAAGCTCTTTGGAACGCTATCATCCTGCTCATCGGCCTCTGTGGCGGCTTTATGGGCTCGGCGGGAACCTTGACTCCCTTTAGTCCGAACCGCCTCAGCAGCCGCCTGCTGATGATGGGCGTCCTGATCACGGGCGTCGGTTTTGCCGTTCAGCAGTCTCAGTTTCGAGCCGGGGAGCAGTGGAACCACAACGACTACTTTCACCTGTTGCAGATCGCAGCCTTTTATTGCCTGTATCGAGGCAGCATCGCCCCAGACCTGGCGCCGGCAAAATGATTCGCCCGGCTGACGAGCCCCAAGCCTCGCATCTCATGTTTCATGTCAAATGCGTCTTGCTTTTTGGGTCCCGATCGGTAAGATAAGCGTATTGCAGCAGCGTCGACGGAGGCGCCATTTTCTCCGCCGACGCCCTCAGCGGGTTGTGTGCTGGCTCAGCCTAGTCGCTATCACCGGACTGAACAAACACAACCCGCTCGTCTTTGGTTCGGATTTCCCGAAGGTTCAGGTTCTTGTCGTAGTTCACCGCATTGGGCAAAACCCCGTCCAGCGACTTCAACTCCACCTTGGCTGTCGTCACCAGCGTCTTTCCTCGAAAGATTTCCGCCGTGCCGTCACCGTTGATCACGAGCTTGTACCTGCCTGATTTCAACTCGACGCCATTCAGCTTCAGGTCGTCATCGAGACGGAAGTTAACCTCCTTGCCCATTACTGGCGCGGCTAGCAACAGAAGCGTCCCTGCCGCAAGCATGACCCTGCTGAGTAGTTTCATCCTTTCTCTCCTTTCAATTCACCCGCCGCCCTTCATTGAGCGCACCGGCTGTTGCTTCTGTATTAAACGAGGCGAACGTCGAAAAAGTTGGGTCTATTGCTGTCGGCAGGCGAACAGGGGGGAGTGCTTAGTGCTGGGTGCTTGGGGACGTGAACTCGGAACTTTGAACTCGGGACTCGGAACTCTAGCGTGAGAACTGCGGGCTAAAGGTCAGCCGGGCAGGCCGTTTCGGACGACGTCCTCAACGGCGTCGCAGAAATAGTCGAGTTCTGACAGCGTGGTGAACAGGTTTGGGGTGACTCGAATTCCTTGAAACTCGGGATGAACGATCGGCGTAACGAGGATCCGGCGCACCCGCCAGAGGTGCGACGTCAGTTCCACGCTGTCGATACCCTCCACCTGGAAAGTCGCGAGCCCGCAGGAGTAGCGGGGATCCAGACTGGTGTGGAGACGCACACGCGGATTCTCCAGCAGCCGTTTCGCCCAATAGTCCTTCAGGCGACGCATACGGGCCTCTTTGCGCTCCGGTCCTATTCCTTCGTGAAAGGTCAGGGCTTCGGCGATGGCCAAAAAATTGGCGAGCGGATGCGTCCCGATCTCCTCGAACTTGCGCACGTCGTCCTGCTGGCTCTCGGAGGCCGCCATCAGCGGCCAGAGGTTGCGAATCATGCTTTCCCTGACAAAGAGCAATCCCGTTCCATGGGGAGCGAACAGCCACTTGTGCAGGCTGGAGGCGTAGTAGTCGCAATCCAGATCGGAGCGTTCGAAGTGAAAATGAGCGAATGCGTGAGCGCCGTCGACGATCACCGGGACGTTTCGTTTTCGGGCCATCTGCACGACTTTACGCACGGGAAGAATCTGACCGGTCAGATTGATCATGTGGCAGATCAGGATCAGGCGGGTGCGAGACGTGACGCGTTCTTCAAAGAGCGCGACGATCTGATCGTCGTTTTCGGCGGGAATCGGAATGGAGATCTGTTTCAGCGCAATCCCCTCCCGCCGAACCCTTTGCTGGAAAGTCGTTATCATGCGGGGATAATCCTGGTTGGTGGTCAACACTTCGTCGCCCGGCTTCAGATCGAATCCGAACTGGCAGATCTGCAGGCTTTCCGAAGCGTTCCGCGTAATCGCGATTTCGCCCGGACTGCAGCCGAAGCGCCGCGCCAGGCGCTGGCGAACCGTTTCCTTCTGAGGCTCCAGGACCCGCCACATCGTGTAGGCCGGGGCGGTATTGGAGTAATCCAGATGCCGCTTCATGGAGTCCTGCACGACGGAGGGGGAGGGGCTGACGCCGCCGCTGTTGAGGTTGACGATGGAACGATCCGGCGTGAAAGCCTGCTGAATCGGCGCCCAGAACGCCTCATCGCGGGCCACTTCGGCCGGAGACCGTTGTTCGCGGCCGGCCGCTTCCCAAAAGGCCGCCAATGTTTCGAGGCTCGGCAGCGGCGCCGGGAGGACGAGCGATGGAATCCCAACGGCGCCCAGGAAACTGCGGCGATTCACCGCCGTTCACTGTCGGTGGAATCTGAGGAGCTTTTCTCCGCTTCCCAAAAGGCTCGCCACCCGTCGCGGAGATTGCCTGCGGCCCGACGAAAATGGGGCGCGGCCTCCCGACACCCCGCCCTTGCGGATCGCGCCGCCTTCTCGGCCTTCGGTCGAATCGCTTCGAACTCGCGCTTCAAAGTCTCCTCCACCTGATTCAGTAGACCGCCCAGCCGCCCGGCCGCCTGATTGCATCCCTGTCGAAATTCGTCAAAATGGTTTCGAGATTGATCCATTACGTTTATGCAGTGTAATCGATTTCGCCTTCCAGATAAAATGGAAATCGACCCGCTCCGCCAGCACCATCGGCGGCGCGAGGTCGGTCGCCGAGCGTGAGGAACACACCTGTCTTACAAGCGAACTCTTCGCAAAACGGGAAACGCTGATCCGAAAAGGAGCCAGATGCTGAAGAAAACGATGTTGGGTATCGCCTTCTATTGCCTCATTCTCACAGGTTGGGGCCAAGCGTTCGAGTACTACCCCGAGGCCCGGTATCGCGACTCGATCCCCACCCTGAAGGAGGTGATTGGATACGATTTCGGAGAGCGGATCGCTTCTCACGCGGAAATCGAACGGTACGTTCACGCCCTTGCGGAGTCTTCCCCGCGAGCGCAAGTCTTCAGCTATGGGGCGAGCTGGCAGGGGCGGGACTTGTATTGCATGATCCTCGCATCCGCAGACAACATGGATCGCCTGGACGAAATTCGGGCCGGCATCAGCAAGCTTGCCGATCCGGAAGGCCTGCCCAACGATGAGATCGAAGGTCTGCTGGATTCCCTCCCCTCCATCGTCTGGCTGGCCTACGGGGTTCACGGAAATGAGATTTCGAGTCCGGATGCGGCTCTGTTGACCGCCTACCACCTGTTGGCGGCCGAGAACGACCCGGCGGCGGACGAGATCCTTCGAAATACCGTAGTTCTGATCGATCCCACGCAGAATCCCGACGGTCGGGATCGCTTCGTTCACTATTTCCAGCAGACGACCGGACGCTGGCCGGACGCCGACCCGCAGGCCGCCGAACACAATGAAGCCTGGCCGCGGGGAAGAACCAATCATTACCTGTTCGATCTGAATCGGGACTGGTTCGCCATGAGCCAGCCGGAAACGCAGGGAAAGGTGAAGATCTATCTCGAATGGTTCCCCCAGATCGTGATCGACCTTCATGAGATGGGCGGGGACTCCACCTATTACTTCGGCCCGCCGGCACTTCCCTACAACCCCGAGTTGAAGGAGTCCCAGCTGGACTGGCTGGAGCGTCTGGGGCGCAACAATGCGCGCTGGTTTGACCGCTTCGGACTCGACTACTTCACCCGCGAGGTGTTCGACTCGTTTTACCCGGGTTACGGAGAGGAATGGCCGATGTTTCACGGCTCGATCGGCATGACTTACGAGCAGGCTTCGGTGCGCGGGTTGGTGCTGGACCGCGCGGATGAGACCACGATGAACTTTCGCGACACCGTGCGGAGCCACTTCATCGCCTCGATTTCCACGCTGGAGCTGGCGGCCCGGAATCGGCGAGACCTTCTGGCGCATTTTCTGAAACTGCGCCGATCGGCGATCGAAGAAGGCCGCGTCCGCAGCGTCAGGGAGTTCCTTTTTCCTGCTGAGACGCAGCGGGAAAGAGCGGCTCGCCTGATGAATCTGTTGACCCGGCAGGGGATCGTCGTTGAACGCGCGGCCGCCCCCTTTCGCAACCCGTCGGCTCGCGATTTCGATGGCCGGTCGGCCGAGGACCGAGAATTCCCGGCGGGGACGTTTCGAGTGCGCCTCGATCAGCCTGCCCAGAGGCTGGCCGCTACGCTGCTGAGCAAAGAGGCTGCAATGAATCCGGAATTCCTGGAAGAGCAAGTGGAGCGATTCGAAAAAGGTCAGCCGCCGGAAATATTCGATCTGACGGCGTGGTCTCTTCCTCTGATGTTCAATATTGATGTTTTCGAAGCGGGCGAGCCCTCGCAGGGCCGCTTCACCGCGCTGGACGGACCTGTTGAGTTCGGAGGTGGTGTGGAAGGCGGGACGGACGTTCTTGCCTACCTGGTCCCCTGGGGTTCGCCGGCCGCCGTTCGCTTCCTGGCCCGGCTCCATCAGGACGAGATCCGAGTGTTTTCCGCAGGCGATTCCTTCCGCATTCAAGGCCGCGACTTTCCGGCAGGCTCCCTGATCGTCAAGACTGCAGATCACTCGGCCGACCTGCCGGATCGCATCCGAAGGGCTGCCGAACTGACCGGGACGGCAGTCTATGCTACGGACCACTCCTGGGTGGAGGAAGGGGTCAATTTCGGAAGCGACCGGGTGCGCTTCCTGAAGGCGCCTCGGGTCGCCATGGCCTATCAGGCGCCCACCGCCCCCGGGTCGGTCGGCGCAACCCGATACGTGCTGGAGCGGCAGGTCGGACATCCGGTGACGCTGCTTCACACAGAGCAGATCCCGCAGGTCGACTTGTCTCGATACGACGTACTGATCCTTCCGGACGGCATGGCCGTGAGCGGCGGCTACGACGGAAGACTGGGAGAACGGGGGGCCTCACAGATCAAGCAATGGATTCAAAACGGCGGAACGCTGATCGCCATAGCAGAAGCCGCCAACTGGCTCGCCGGCGAAGACGTCGGCCTGCTGTCCACCAAGAGAGAACATCGGCGGCCGCCGGAATCGGAGGACGAAAAACCGGAAAACGCCGATGAGCCGAAGGAGCTCCCGGCGCCGACCCCCGGGGCGATTCTGCGGGCTCAAGTCGACCGCGATCATTGGTTGGGCTACGGATTTGAAGAGTCCGCCCCCGTTATGGTCAACAGCCGAAACATCTTTACGCCCCTGCATCGAACTGTGGGAGAAAATGTGGTGCGATACGAACAAGACCCTGAGAAGCTGGTGCTCAGCGGCCTGGTGTGGAAGGAGTCCCGGGACCAGCTGGCCGGAAAGGCCTTTCTGATGCACCAGCGACACGGCCGGGGCCGAGTCGTCGCATTCGCGGAAGAGCCTAACGTTCGCGCCTTCAGCGAAGGCATGCTGCAGTTTCTCTTCAACGCCATCTTTCTGGGACCGTCGCAGTAGCGCCGGCGTCCAGCCGGCGATCCGGAAATGACCGGCAGGATGCCGGTCCTACTGCTTGAACTCGGCCACCAGCGCTTGCAGGGACTTCTTCGCGTCTCCGAAAAGCATGCGCGTGTTGGACTTGTAAAACAGAGGGTTTTCTATTCCGGCAAAGCCTGTCGCCATGGAGCGCTTCATGACGATAACGGTTCGGGCCCGTTCGACCTCGATGATCGGCATTCCGTAAATCGGACTCGCCTCATCCTCCTTCGCAGCCGGGTTGACCACGTCGTTGGCGCCGATGACGACGCAGACGTCAACGCTGTCCATGGAGGGATTAATGTCGTCCATTTCCACCAGCTGGTCGTACGGCACATCCGCCTCGGCCAGCAGGACATTCATATGCCCCGGCATTCGCCCGGCCACTGGATGGATGGCGAACCGGACTTCGCAGCCGTTGTTTTCGAGCAAATCGGAGAGTTCGCGGACGGCGTGCTGCGCCTGGGCGACCGCCAGACCGTACCCGGGCACGAAGACGACCGAACTTGACGCTTCCAACAGCAAATACGAATCGGAGGCCGAGATGGGCTTCACTTCGCCTTCGACCCGGTCGGAACCGGCCGTCACAACGGACCCGAATCCGCTGAAGAGCACATTGGACAGCGAACGGTTCATGGCTTTGCACATGATGCTGGTCAGGATCAATCCGGCCGCGCCGACCATAGACCCGGCCACAATCAGAATATTGTTCTGAATCACAAACCCGGCCGCGCAGGCGGCCAGTCCCGAATAGCTGTTCAACAGCGAAATCACCACCGGCATGTCCGCGCCGCCGATGGGGATGACGGCCATGATTCCCAAGAGCAGAGCCAGTGCGATCACAATCAGAAAGGGCGTGTATCCCTGGACCGGATCCAGGGCGAACATGACGCCGCTGATCAGAATCGCCAGCAGGAGCATGGAATTGAACACCTGCTGCCCGCGAAACAGAATCGGCTTGCCGATGCCGAAATTTCCGATCCAAAAATCCCGCAACTTGGCCCATGCGATCAGGCTGCCCGAAAACGTGACCCCTCCGATCAGCACCGCCAGAAAGGTGGCCACCGCAACGAAACTTCCAAGGTCCATGATGTTGACGTACTCGCCCCAGCCGACCAGCAGGCTCGCAACGCCGCCGAATCCATTCAAAAGAGCCACCATTTCGGGCATGGCGGTCATGGCCACCAGTCGCGCCGCCAGCAGGCCGATGGTGGCGCCCAGAAGGACTCCTCCCAGAATCCACCGGAAGTCAATGATCTGCTGGTCGAACAGGGTGACCCCGACGGCGATCAGCATCGCCGTGGCCGAAAGCAGGTTTCCCCTCCGAGCCGTCGCCGGAGAGCTCAGCTGCTTCAGGCCCAGGGCGAACAGGAAGGCGGCCAGGATGTAAAACCAGTTAATGGCTTCGATCATGATCCTCCCTCTTCTTTTCCTTGAACATCGAAAACATTCGATTGGTCACCAGATAGCCGCCCACCACGTTGATCGTGGCGAACGTCACCGCCAGGAACCCCAGCACCGAGCCCAGCCAGGATTCGCTCCCGCCGGCAAGGATCAAGGCGCCTACCAGCGTGATTCCCGAGATGGCGTTCGCTCCCGACATCAGCGGAGTGTGCAGCGTGGAAGGGACCTTCGAGATCAGCTCAAAGCCCAGCAGGATGGACAGCATAAAGATCAAGGCGAGACTGACCGTGTCAATTGTCATCGAGTCTCCTTTCGCGATTTCAGGGCCGCAGGTTCAGCGAAACATCTCATGGCGAATTTCCCCCTCATGGACGACGACGCAGCCGTTCAAGATCTCGTCCTCCAGGTTCATCTGAAATCTCTTCTCCTCCTTGTCCCAGAATTCCAGAATCAGGCCGGTCAAATTGTTCGAATACATTTGACTGGCGTTCAAGGGCGCCTTGCCGGGGAGATTCGAAAATCCAATAATGCGCACTCCGTTTACGTCTACAACCTCGTCCAGGCGGGATCCTTCAACGTTTCCGCCGGACTCGACGGCCAGATCCACCAGCAGGCTTCCTGGCTTCATTCGTTTGACCATCTCGGCGGTGACGATCCTCGGAGCTTTCTTTCCGAACACCTGGGCGGTGGTGATGACGACATCGGACTTCTCGCAATGTTTAGCCATCGATTCCCTTTGACGGGCCAACTGCTCTTCCGTCAGTTCTCGAGCGTATCCCTGCTCCGTCTCTCCGGTTTCACCGATGTCGAACTTGACGAATCTGCCGCCCAGCGACCGGACCTGCTCCTCGACCACGGGTCGCGTGTCGTACGCCTCGACGATGGCGCCCAATCGCTTCGCCGTTGCGATCGCCTGCAGTCCGGCGACTCCGGCTCCGATGACGAACACCCGGGCAGGCGCGATGGTTCCGGAAGGAGTGGTCATCATCGGGAAAATCTTTTTCGACATTCCGGCGGCCAGAATCACGCCGACATATCCGCCCAGGTTGGCCTGAGAGCTGAGGGCGTCCATCTTCTGGGCCCGTGTCGTTCTCGGAATCATTTCCATGGCGATGGCGTCGACCCCGGCTTCGGAAAACTTCCGAAGCAATGCCCGCTCGTCAAAGGGATCCAAAAAGCCGATGTGCAGACTCCCCTTGCGGTAGCGATCGATCTCGGCGGCGTCGGGCTTGCGAACGCGGAAAACGATGTCGGCCTCCGAAAGGAGCTGCGTCCGGTCGGACACTACTTCGACGCCCGCCTCCCGGTACTCCTCGTCGCTCCAACCCAGATCGCTTCCCAAACCCGTCTCAATGCGGATGCGCGCCCCTGCTTCGATCAGCCTGACGGCGCTGTCGGGCAGCAAGGGGATCCGGGTTTCCTTCCGGTCCGATTCC